>DASTQG010000027.1:0-15276 GCA_035761885.1 Steroidobacteraceae bacterium
GGACCCGCAGAGCCATGCGACTAGGCGGACTGCAGCTGTGCGCGGTACTGGCGTGCGCGCTTGCGGTAGACGTCGGCGGCGTGCGCGATGCGCTGGCGGTCCTCGTCCGTGACTTCGCGCACCACTTTAGCCGGCGACCCCATCACGATGACGCCGTCCGGGATCACCTTGTCCGGCGGCACCAGCGCACCCGCAGCCACGATGCTGTGCCGGCCGATGCGCGCGCGATCGAGCACGATCGCGCCGTTCGCGATCATCGCCTCATCGCCCACCGTGCAGCTGTGCAGGAATGCCATGTGGCCCACGGTGGCATTGCTGCCGACGAGGACCGGAAATCCCGGATCGACGTGGATCACCGTGCCGTCCTGCACGTTGCTGCCGTCGCCGATCTCGATCCAGTCGTTGTCACCGCGCAGGACCGCGTTGAACCAGATACTCGCCTGGTGCCCGAGGCGCACGCTGCCGATGAGCTGCGCGCTCGGAGCGACATAGAACTCCGTGCTGCGGGTTTCGAGCCGACGCTCGCCGAGGGTGTAAATCATGTATGCCGCCGTTGCTTCGACGGCACAAGGATGCGGTCCGTGGGACCGCCGCACAAGTCCCTAGCCGGCGTATTCCGCGATACCGGCCAGCGACTTGGCGACCCCGACGTTGGTGCTGGCAAGCCTCGCGCCGCTGTCGGCGTCGATGCGGATCAGCTCGCCGCTGAAGAAATTGCCGGCGAGGATCGAGCGTCCATCGGCCGACGGGGTGATCGTGGCCCAACCGAAGCCGCCCTCGAGCGCATAGCTGCGCCGCACCTTGCCGTCGGCGGGATCGAGCACGTCGATGCGCGCGCCGCGGCTCACCAGCAGCGAGCCGTCGCGCGCGAACGCCACGCCGAAGAACATCTCGCGCTGGCCGTCCGGGTAGGAAACCAGGTCCGGAAGCTGGCGGTCGTTCTTCAGGTCGTAACGCATCAGGCGCGGGCCCGTTTCGGACACGTAGTAGAGTGTCGATTCGTCCGGCGAAAGCGCCGACATCGTCACCCCCAGGAAGCCACCCATGCCGCCATGCGTGGCGGTGGCGTATTCCTTCACGCGCTTGCCGTCCGCCGCATAGCGGAACACGTGACCGTCGCCGAAGCGCCCGGTGCCCGGCATGTGCGGCAGCCGGGTGCCCATGCGCGCCGCGATCTCCGGCTTCATCTGCGAACCGACCAGGTGCTCGCCAAGCAGCACGCCGCCGTCGGCGAGAAAGTTCACGTTCGAGAACGGACGCTGGTCGAAGCGCCGCGGCTCGATGTGACCGCGCCCGTCGACGGTGAAGATCACGAAGGCCTGGCTGTCGAAAGCCCACAGCCGTCCCTGGGCGTCGAACTTGAGGCCGGTGATGAGATGCGTGGTGAGCGGCGTGGTGAGCACCGCCTTCTGCTGCAGCGACGCATCGTACTGGATGATGCGGCCCTGCCCCGCGTGGTCGTCCGAGGCATTGTTCAGCAGCGTCGCGGCGGCAAACACGTCGCCGCGCGTGAAACTCTCGAAGCCAGCACTCATGCGCGAATCCTCACGCTTTCAAGCCATAGCGCGACAGCACGTCGCGCTTTCTGAACATCGATGCGAACAGGCGCTTCATCATTCGCCCGCCCGTGAGCCAGGTCACGTCGTGGCCGCTCTCGCGTCCCGCGAGGATGCGATCCACGATCCAGGGCGTGGTCGTCTCCACGTGGTCGCCGATGAGGTTCAGCGGCTTGAGCATGCGCGCCCGCGCCGCCGGCGCCACTTCCTCGATCTCGCGCAGCATGCCCTCGGTGATGTTGATGCCCGGGCTCACCGTGCCGATCCTGACCTGCGTGCCGCGCGTCTCCTTGATGAGACAGTCGGCGAAATACTTCAGCGCCCGCTTGGTGGAACTGTAGACCGCCATTCCCGGAACCACGCGACCCTTGGCGCCACCGCCCAGAGTGAGATAGATCCAGCCGCCGCCGCCCTGGGCCTTCATCCCGGCGAGGGCGACCTGGCAGCCGTTCATCGTGCCGATCACGTTCGAGCGCACCATGGCGGCGAGCTCGGTGGGCTTGGTCTCGAGGAACGTGACGCCGGTGCGCGCATAGCCGGCGTTGTTGAACCACAGGTCGACGCGCCCGAACTCGCGCACGCTCGCATCCCACAGCGCCTGCACGTCCTCGATCCGGCTCACGTCGCACGGAAGGCCCGCCACGCGCACGCCGGCGGGCGCGACGCGGCGCAGATCGCTCACCGCCTTGTCGACCGAAGCCTGCTTGCGGCCACTCACCATGACGTTGTGCCCGCGCTTGAGGAACTCGCGCGCGTAGCCGGAGCCCAGTCCCTGCGTGCTGCCTGTGATGACGATGTTCATCGGTGCCGGGTTTGCGCTATTTGCGTTACTCGAGGTTCGTGATTCGGACAATACTGCTGGTAATGCAAAGCCGGCACCAGCCGCCCGGATACGTTGCGCTGCGCCCTGACCACAGGCCGGACGCACCCGCACGCCGCTGGGCCGCGCACCGCCGCCGGGTGCGAAATTCCCGGTCATGAAAACCATAGTCGTCACGGGCGGCTCCCGCGGCATCGGGTTCGGACTCGCGCGCGAATTCCTGGCCCGGGGTCACAACGTCGTTCTCACCGGCCGCACCCGGCAGGCGGCGGAGCAGTCGGCCGCGAGCCTGGCGCACGCAGCCACCGGCGGTGCCCGTGCGCTCGGCGCGGCCTGCGAGGTCACGGATCTCGCGCAGGTTCAGGCCGTATGGGATCGCGCCTCGAGCGAGTTCGGCGCGGTGGACATCTGGATCAACAACGCCGGCATCTCGCATCCGCGCGAGCCGGTTGGCGAGCTGAGTCCCGCGGACATCACGCGCGTCGAGGAGACGAACCTCCTCGGCATGATGTACTGCTGCCGCGTGGCGCTCACCGGCATGCAGCGCCAGGGAAGCGGCGCGATCTACAACATGGAAGGCTACGGCAGCAACGGCATGACCATGCCCGGCATGAGCCTGTACGGCGCGAGCAAGTTCGGCCTCACCTATTTCACCCAGTGCCTCATCGCCGAGACGCGCGGCACGCCGATCCTCGTGTGCTATCTCAGCCCGGGCATCGTGCTCACCGATCTCACCCTGCGCGACATGGCCGCGCGCACGCCCGCGGAGTGGGAACGCACGCGCCGCATCTACAACATCCTGGGCGACAAGGTCGAGACCGTGACGCCGTGGCTGGCGGAGCGGGTGCTCGCGAACCGCAAGAGCGGCGCGCGCATCGCCTGGCTCACTCCCGGGAAGTCGATGCGCCGCTTTCTCACCGCGCGCTTCAACAAGCGCGACGTCTTTCCCGCTCAACGGCCGGGCGGGTGAGCGCTCGGCGCGCGCAGCAGCAAGAGCAGGCCCACCACCGCGAGCGCCGCGCTCAGCAGATAGGGCGCTGACACGCTCATCTTGAAATAGATCGGGCCCGCCATGGCCGGGCCGATGATGCGTCCCGCGCTCGTGGCCGCCTGGTAGGTGCCCATCGCCGCGCCGCGGCTGCGCGGATCCGCCTCGAAGGAAACCAGGCTCGTGACCGAGGGCGTGAAGGTCCCGAGACCCGCGCCGAAGATGGTGATGCCGAGCCACAGCGTGATGGGGTGCGGGACCAGGCTCATCAGCACCAGCCCCACGCTGAATCCGATCATCGAGATCATCGCGGTGCGGCGCTCGCCGAAGCGCGCCACCAGCGGACCCACGAACACGAGCTGCCCGGCGGTGGACACGCCGGCGAGCCACAGGAACTGCCAGGCCACCTGCCCCATGTCGTGGCCGAAAACGTCGCGCGCCCAGAACAGGTACACCGACTGCATGATGGTGCCGCCGACGCTGACCAGCAGCGCGGCGGATATCAACCCCAGCAGCACGGGATTCGCAAGCAGCTTCCTGGGCGGAGAAAAGGGGACATTCACATTTTCCCTGGGTGCAACCGGTGCCAATGCGTCGTTCGCGGCAGCGCTCGCCTGGGGTTGTGCTGCAACAGCCGGGGCACCGCTGCGCGTCGGCGATAAATGTGAATGTCCCCTTTTTCCCCAAGGCTTGCGGTTCTCGGGCGGCAGGCTCTCGTCCAGCGCGAACCAGGCGCCGAGCATGGCCAGTGCGCTCGCCGCGGCGGCGACCATGCACGGCATGAGCAGGCTCGCGGAGCCGTCGGGCAGGTGGCCGAGCTGGCCGCCGATGAACGGGCCGATCGCGAAACCCAGGCCGAACGCGGAGCTCACGATGCCGAGCCCGCGCGCGCGATTGCGCACGTCGGTCACGTCGGTCACGTACGCGAACGCGGCGGCGATGTTGCCCGACATGATGCCGCCGAACGCGCGGGCCGCGATCACCGAGGCGAGCGTGTCGGCGTAGCCGAGCCACACGTAGGCGACCGCCGAGCCGAGCATGGAGAAAACCAGCACGGGCTTGCGGCCGACGGCGTCGCTCAGGCGACCCCACAGTGGCGTGGACAGGAACGTGAACAGCGAGTACACGCCCGGCCCGCCGAACGTCTTCCAGAAATCCGAGCCGCCCATCTGCTCGATCACGAGCGGAAACGGCAACGTGGTGAGTCCAAAGCCCATCAGGCCGATGAACACGACCAGCCAGAGAACGACCAGGTTGTGACGGTTCAAGCGGGCGACGCCGTGACGCGCTGCGAGGCAGCGACCAGCCAGATGGCGGGCAAGGAGACGAGAATGCCGAGGGCGAACGGCGCGCCGATCGAAATGGTGGCGTACAGGGGACCGGACACGGCCGGGCCGATGACGCGCGCGAGACTGGTCGCGGACTGATATGTCCCCATCACCACGCCGCGTTCATGCGGCGCAGCCTGCCGCGACGCGAGGCTCGAGGCGCTGGGGTTGTAGGCGCCCGCTCCCACCGCGCAGCACAGGCCGGCGACTATGGCCAGCGGCAGCGTGGTCACCGTCGCGAGCAGCGCAAGGCCGGTGAGGTAGACGATCACGCCCGACATCGCCACGCGCTTTTCGCCGAAGCGACGCGTGAGGCGACCGACCACGCCGCCCTGCATGATCACCAGCACTCCGCCCATCATGAGCAGGAGCAGCGCCACCTGGCGCGGACCGAATCCGAAGCGGTCGAACGCCCAGAACGCGAGCACCGACTCGAGCATCGCGTGCGCGATGGTGAACAGGAGCGTGGCGCCAACGATCATCATGAGGGCGGGCCGCGCGAACAGCAGACGCACGCTCGAGCCGCGCCGCTGCTGCGCGTGCAGCGCGCGATGCTCCGCGGTGTGACTTTCGGGCAGCAGCAGCAGTACCGCGAGGAACGCCACGATGCTCAGGGCCGCGGCCACCAGCGCGGGCAACACGAAATTCGCCGTCTGCACGTCGCCGCCGGCGAGCAATCCCCCGATGGCGGGTCCCAGCATGAAGCCGATGCCGATGGCGGCGCCGATCATGCCCAGCCCCTTGGCGCGTTCCTCCGGAGCGGTCACGTCCGAGGCATAGGCAAGCGCTGCCGAGATGTTGCCGGCCATCAGCCCGCCGACGATGCGCGAGGCGATGAGCCATCCCATCGAATCGCCGAACGCCAGCATGACGTACGAAGTCGACGCGCCGAGCATGCTCGTCATGAGGATCGGCCGACGGCCGAAGCGGTCGCTGAGCGCGCCCCACAAGGGCGCCGCGATGAGCTGGCAGAGGGAGTAAGCCGCGAGGATCGGCGTGATCTCGGATGCCGAGACACCGAGGCGCAGCCCCATGAAGGGGAACAGCGGAATGATGATGCCGAAGCCGAGCAGGTCGATGACGACCACGAAGAACAGCGGCAGGAGGCGTTTCACGCGGTTACCTCAGCCCACCGGGTTCGTTGCGGCAGCCAGGGGCGCGCGTCGCTTCACCGCGATCGCCCACACGAACAGCACGATGTTCGCACCTGCCATGAGCAGGAACGGCGCGCCCGGAGTCCAGGTGTCGAACAGGCGACCGCCGACGAGCGAGATGATGAGGATGCCGAGTGCGCCGGCGAAGCCGTACACGCCCACCACCGAGCCGCGCGTCGCCTCGGGCGCCTCGCCCGCGATGAGCACCTGGCTGGAAAGGATCGCGCTCATCTGGCCGATGCCCAGAGCCACGGCGGCGGGAATCGACGCACTCGCCAGCGGATCGTCGACGGAACCGAAAGCGAAGTAGCCCACCGCGGCCAGCAGCATCGCGAGCACGACCGCGGTCGTGCGATCGAGCCTGCGGGTGATCCACGCCCAGATCGGTCCCCACAACAGCGCCGCGCCCTGGATCACGGCCGTGAGCAGACCCGCCCGCGTGGTCGCCTGATCGTTGCTCAAGCCTTGCGCGATGCCCGCCTGCACGCCCCAGAGGATGGTGAAGGTGCCGACGGCCGCGATGTCGGCGCGCGACGCGAACGCAGTGCCATACGCGAGCAGGATGCGCGCGCTGCGGCCCGCCGCAATGCCTTCGCGCAGCAGCGCGAGAATCGGCCGCCGCTCGGCTTTCACCGAGGGAACTCCGGGCTTGAGTGCGCGCATGAGCAGCGCGCTCACGATCGCGATCGCCGCGACGGCGTACAGCGCATCGCGCCCCGCCGCTTCCGGCGAAGCACCGGCGCCGCGGAACCACTGCGGCAGGTTCGCGAGCAGTACCGCGAACAGGATCACGCCCAGGCCGTTGAGGAAATAGACGAGCGCCGTCAGGCTCACGCGCGAGCGATCCTGCGGATAGTCACTCAGGACCGTCGCCAGCATGCCGCCCACGGCCGCGCAACCGAGCGCGAACAGCAGGCGATACGCGAGCAGCTCGGGAACGCTGCCCGCGTGCGGGAACAGCACATAACCGGCGCCGAGCAGCAGAAAACCGATCGCGAACACCGGCCGCCGTCCGATGCGATCGGCGAGCGCCCCGAACAGGCCGATCGTCAGCAGCACGACGATCTCCTGCATGAACTCCAGCTGCCCGGAGACGGTGCCCTGGATCTCCGGCGCGAGCGCCAGGTTGACGTTGAACAGATACGGCTGGATCGTCTTGACGAAAGTCAGCAGGCCGATGGCGACGAAAGACGCCCACAGCAGCGCGAGCACGTTCGAGGTGCTGACGCCGGGCACCAGATGGACGAAGCCGAAGCGGCCGCCCTCGGGCGACGCGGCGGAAGGATCCTTGTTCATGCGTGCAGCGTCCGCCCCTTGCCCTTGCCCTTGCCCTTGCCCGTGGGGGCGCGTGCGCCGTTCCTGCCGCGCGACTTCGCCGGCTGGCTGCTCCCGAGCACGCGCTTGATGATGAGATCGATCATCTCGTCGGCTTCGCGCCAGCCACGCTCGGTGTCGAGGCGCATCCACAGGTACTGCGGCGCGGTGCGCGAGCGCAGCGCCAGATAGGTCACCGCGGCGAGCATGATGACCATGATCGCGACGGTGTCGCTGCGCGCGTACTCCTGCGGACGCGTGAAGTATTTCTCCAGCGCCTTGCCCAGATTGCCGCGCACGTCGTCGAGCGGCGCGGTGAGGACATTGGGGTGCACCAGCTCGTTGGCGAGGATCTCGAGAGTACGCGGACGGCGGCGCAGCGCCGCGGCATATTGACGGTAGTTGCGCGAGATCTGCTCGGGCGTGGAGAGACGCTCGTAGGCGCGCTTGTCCTCTCCCGCGATCTCGCTCTCTCCGGGCAGGAGCTCCGTGGTGCGGCCCCATGCCCGCGCCAGGCCCTTCAGGTCGCCGAAGTACTTGTAGAGGAGGTTCTTGCCGACACCCGCTTCCTTGATGACGGCATTCACGCCCAGGCCCTGCACTCCCTTTTCGTGCAGCACGCGATCGAACGCGCGAATCAGGTTCTTCTGCTTGCCCGCGCGGTCGCGCCGCCAGGTACGCCGGCGCCGCGCGGGGGGCTTGCGTGGCTGACGCGCCATGCGGCTGTGTTGCTCCCGGCTCTGGAATGGCGGAGCAGTCTGCCGCACATTTGTCCGGGCGGTCAATTAGAGTGTCCGCGCCAGGGCGCACGACCGCAGCGCGTGTCCGCCGGCCGGACGCCGGCGGCCGGGCCGATCCCCTAGGGCGCGCCGGGAAGCGCCGAACCGCGTTGCAGGCGCAACACACGGTTGATCGCGGGCACCACGTCATCGGGATGATGCGTCGCCATGACCAGCTGCACTCCCGCTTCGGCCAGTCGCTGCAGGTGCGCAAGGACCACCGCCCGCGTCGAAGCATCCAGTCCGGTGCAGGGCTCGTCCAGCAACAGCAGGCGCGGTGAAGCCGCCATCGCGCGCGCCAGCAACACGCGACGCAGCTGGCCGTAGGACAGCTCGCGCGCGCGACGCTCGACCCAGTCCTGCAGGCCGAAGAACTCGATCCAGCGCCGCACTGCGCGGCGCTCGCCGGGGCTCGCCGGCTCGTTCAGGCCGATGCTCGCGTGCCTTCCCGACACCACGATGTCCGCGACCGTCGAGTCTTCGCGTGCCTGCTCGCTCTGCAGCTCCGGTGACAGAAAACCGACCGTGCGCTTGAACTCCTCGATGTGCGTGCCGCGCGCAAAGCCTGCGCGCTCCACATGGCCGCCGAGTGCCGGCGGCAGGTCGCCGTACAGGAGCTTGAGGAACGTGGATTTCCCCGAGCCGTTGCGCCCGAGCACCGCCCAATGCTCACCGGCGGCCAGGGTCCAGTTGATGTCGTGCAGCACGGGGTGATGGTCGACGAACACGTCGACGTTGCGCAGCACGAGGAGCGGAGTGGCAGGTACCGGACTTTGCAATATTGCGATTCTGCGGCTGGGCGCATCCTCAGAATTGCAATATTGCAAAGTCCGGTACCTGAGGGCCCGGCGCAAAATGGCTTCGTTCCTGCGGCCCGCGTACTTCACCCTGCCCTGCTCGAGCACGATCACGTGCGTCGCGGAATCGGGCACGTCTTCGCGGCGATGCGCGGCCAGCACCCACGGCAGCCGCGAGCGCTTCAGGCTTTCGATCACCCGCATCAGGCGTTCACGATGAGTCGCGTCGAGGCCGTTGAACACTTCGTCGAGCAGCAGCAATCGCGGCCGACCGACGAGGGCGCGCGCGATCAGCGCCAGCCGGCGCTCGCCGTAGGAGAGTCGCATCAAACGGCGGCGTGCGAGTCCTCGAAGGCCGAACCGTTGCAGGGCCGCGTTCACGCGCCGCCGCCCGGCGCGATCGGGCCGCTGCAGCACGATGTCGGTATTGAAGAGTCCCGTGCCGACCAGCTCCTCGACCGTGAGGTTCCAGCCATAGCGCGCGTACTTGTCCTGCCGCTCCGCACCCACGTAGGCGATTCGTTCCTTCAGTCCCAGCGGCTGCTCGAGCCGCTCGCCGCCGAAGCGATAGATCCGCCGCGAGCGCGGGTGCGGCGCGGGCCAGACGTCGCCGGCCAGGATCTTCAGGAGCTGGGTCTTGCCGGCGCCGTTGTGTCCGAGCAGGCACCAGCGCTCGCCCGGGCGCACGCGCCAGGTGACCCCCTGCAGCACGCGCGTGTCGCCACGGGACAGGGCGATGCGCTCGAGCGCAACGTCCAGGTAATGCACGCGCGAATCAGCCGGGGGCGCGGAACGAGAGCTCCGCGAGCTTGGCGCGCATGCGCTCGCCGACGTAGACCTGCGGCTCGGAGCGCTGCGAGCGGCGGATGTCCTCTTGCGCTTCGTGCTTGCGGACGATGGAGCGCGTCCGGTTGAGCGCGTCGAGGAAGTCGCGACTCTGCGGCAGAGCGTCGCGGAACAACGCCTCGCCGTAGTAGGTCAGGTCGCGCTCGTCGGAACAACCGAAGGAACTGCGATCCGCGCGCGCGGCGGTGGCGACGAGCGTGTGCTCGTCTTCGAGGAAGGGAATGAAACTGCCCGAATGACAGGCCGAGATGACCACGATGCGCCAGCGGATTCCCGCATCGTCGAGCGCCGCGCGCAGTGCCTGGCCGCGCAACGGCTCCAGCGGCAGGATGTCCTGCGTGACGCTGAGCTCCGCGTCCTCCTCGCCGTGCGAGGTGAGGAACAGGATCAGCACGTCTTCGTCGAGGTTCATGCGCTGCGCGACGCCGGCGAGCGCACGGCGCAAACCCGAAACCGTGGCGAGCGGCCCATCCTCGCCGCCCGCGGTGGGCGAGTTCACCAGCTCCAGGCCGCGCCCTGCCAGGTCGATGCGGCGGCCGAGCGCCTCGTGCGCAAAGCGCACTTCCTTGCCGAATACGCTCTGCTCGCCGTAGCCCGCGAAGCCGACGAAGAACGTGTCCGTGCGGCCCTGCTCTCCGCCGCGGATTCGCTGCAGCGCGCCGTCGATCAGGTCCGCCTGCCTGAACAAGGCGTGCTCGGAGTGGGACCAATCTCCCGGCGAATCCTCGGCGGCGGCTTCCGATGCCGAGAACCAGAACTGCGGCACCGCGTACAGCGTGTTGCTGAAGACGCCCCAGAGGATCAGCACCGTCGCGATCGAGCGCACGCCGGCGCCCAGCGCCGAGTCCTGGACGCTGACGCGGTGGACGCGATAGAGCATCAATACGGTGAAGAGCGGCAGCACGGCGACGACGACCTGAGTCCAGTAACCAGACGAGGGCAGCAGCGACAACGCCACGCCGAGCAGCACCAGGAAGGGCGCAACGGCTGCCGCTGCGGTGGACAGTGCAGCCGGATGATCGCTGCTTCGGGGTCTGGGCGCCAGTAGCAAAAGGATTGCAAAGGCGAGCGCGCCGAGTCCGGCGACCATCCCGATCGCAAACCAGGCGAGGTAGGCATCCGAAGCGCGGCCCAGCCGGTCGAGGAGCACCCAGAGCCCGAGCGCGACCAGCACGAGCAGCACCGCCTGGCGCGACGAAGGCGAAAAATCCTGCGCGCGGACCGGGGCGAAGACGAACAGGCGCAGCCCCGCCAGGAGGTTGCGCGGCAAGGCGAGCCACCGATTCGGCGGGGACGGCAACGCCGTACCAGCGGCCGCGGTGGCGGGAGGCGGCGGAACACCGGCCTCCTGCGCGGGGACCGGCGCCGCACCTTCGCTGGCGTTCAATTCTGCGTGCAACGCCGCATCCGCGCGCGTTTCGTCCGGCGGCGGAGCGCAAGCCAGATTCCGCAGGCGCTGGATTTCGGCGCGGACCGCGGCGACAGCGCCGGGCACCGCGAGATCGCGTGTCGGAACGATCAGCGCGGCCACCTCGTCGAGCATCAGGAACAGGTGATCCGGCGTCTCGACCACCTCGCGAAGCGCGCTCCATCGCACGAACGTCCGGCCGTTCCTGGTTTCGCAGTGAATGCCGTCCTCGCGCAGCTCGTAGACCTGCGGGCCGAGCCATGACTGCGGCACGCCCGAGAGCCGGCGGTTGAGCCGCGTCATGATGAGGATCATCGTCACGACGAAGGCGATCGCGAGCAACGCACTCCAGCCGTCGAAACGCCAGCCGGGGATCCAGTCGAGCGCGCTGAGCAGCAATGCGGTGGCCACGGCGACCGCGACGATCACCAGCCAGAGCTGGCGACGCTGGGCGGCGGTATGCTGGGTGACGAAGCGCAGGTACGCCCGCCAGTCCGCGAGCGTGTGCTCGACGTCGAGCCTCATTCGGACGTCTTCGGCGGCCGCCAGCGGAACAGCGCGAGCGACTCGCGCTCCAGTCCGATCATCTCCTGGAACTCCCAGCCCAGGCTCTTCATGAACCGGCCCAGGTTGCGCGTGCCGCCATAGATTGCGGTGTGCCCACGCCGGGTTGCTTCCACGTGCAAGGCTTCCATCAGCATTCGCGCCACGGCGCGACCGCGAAATTTCGGTTGCACGTACAGCCCGCCCATCCAGGGTCCCAGGTGCCTGTGCGAATCGCGCCAGTGAGCGCGCAGCATCACGGTGGCGATGGGATCTCCGTTGATCTCGGCGACGAGTACCAGCGGCAGGCCCTGTTCGTCGGACGCCGGCGTGAAGTATTCCGCGACCACGCGCTCCACGGGCCAGGTGCGGAACGTGTCCGGCCACTCCTTGCGAAACCACTCGGCGAGAACGGGCGCCAGCTCGGGGCGTTCGGCGAGAGAGCGGATGCGGATGTTCTCTGTCATGGGGCGAGTGTGACGCCGTGCGCCTCGATTGAGCAAACACCTGGGTCACATCGTTTATGATAGGTGCCGCATGGCAATCGCAGGCCAGCTCGCAAGCCCGATCGGGACCGGATGATCGCGACCGATTTCGTGGTCATCGGCGCCGGCATCGCCGGCGCTTCAGTCGCCTACGAGCTGTCGCGCCACGCGAACGTGGTCGTGCTGGAGCGCGAGCCGCAGCCGGGGTACCACGCCACGGGGCGATCCGCGGCCCTGTTCTCCGAGATATACGGCAACGCGCTCATCCGCGCCCTGTCCCGGGCCGGCCGCGCCTTTCTCTTCGATCCCCCCGCCGACTTCGCCGATGGCCCCCTCGTACGCCCCCGGGGCGTTCTCTATATATCTGCCGCAGACCAGCTCCCCCGGTACGAGGCCTTCCGCGGTGCACCGGACGTCGCGCGCGACACCCGAGAGCTGAGTACCGCCGAGGCGCTCGCGCTCGTGCCCATCCTGCGTGAGACCGGCGTCGCACGTTGCGCCTACGAGCCGGCGGCGATGGACGTGGAAGCTGCCAGCCTGCATCAGGCGTACCTGAAGGGGCTCAGGGGACGCGGCTGTCGCGTACTGACGAACAGCGAGATCGCGCGGATCGAGCGCGCACAAGGCGCCTGGAATGTGACGACCGCATCGGAACGGGTAAGCGCGGCGGTGATCGTGAACGCGGCGGGGGCCTGGGCCGACGAGGTCGCGCACCTGGCGGGCGTTGCTCCGATCGGCATCGAACCGCTGCGTCGCACGGCCTGCCTCGTGCAACCACCCGCCGGGCTTGCGGTCGATGGCTGGCCGATGGTGATGGACATCGACGAGCAGTTCTACTTCAAGCCCGACGCCGGCAAGCTCCTGGTGTCTCCGGCCGACGAAACACCCTCGCCACCCTGCGACGCGCAGCCGGAGGACCTCGACGTCGCCATCGCGGTGGATCGTTTCGAGCAGGCGACGACGGTCAGCGTGGGGCGGGTGACGCACAGCTGGGCGGGCCTGCGCACGTTCGTCGCGGATCGATCGCCCGTGGCGGGTTTCGAGCCGGCGCAGGAAGGGTTCTTCTGGCTCGTGGGCCAGGGTGGCTACGGAATCCAGACAGCGCCCGCCCTGTCGCGCCTGGCCGCGGCACTGCTGCGAGGCGCGACCCCGCCCGCCGACATCCTGGGGCACGGCGTTTCAGCGCAAGCCTTGTCGCCCTCGCGCCTGCGTGACGGCGCCGAATAAGGTCAGCGCCGCACACAGCTGGACGTTGGCGAACGCCGGCTCGCGCGTTGCCCCGGCGGATTCGACGTGACCGGCGCAGAGCACGAAGGCTCCTACCGACGAGAGTACGATCAGCTCGAACAGACGGCGCAGCGCACCCATGCGGAACTCCGGATCTCTCCAGGGCAACGATCCCTGGATGCGTGAGCCGCCGGATTCGTCGCAGAAAAGGGGACAGTATTCTTGTCTGCCGCTCCGCCGATAAAAGGGGACTGTCCCCTCTTGTGCCTACCATCGGCAATTAGTGCACCAGGGCACTGAATAATTGTCAGTCGTGCGCAACTGCAGCACGTTGCGAGCGCACGTGCGCACGATCGCGGCCGCGTGGAACGGGTATTGCAGCCCCTGTGCAAGGACTGTACGCCCATGCACCCCTCTGCGCCCGGCCGGGTACTCTCGACCGCCGATGCCGTCTTCATCATCGTCGGCATCGTCATCGGCGCGGGCATCTTCAAGGCACCGTCGCTGGTCGCGGCGAACACCGCCGGGGACTGGGCGATGCTCGCCCTGTGGCTGGTCGGCGGCGCGCTCGCGCTGGTCGGCGCGCTCTGCTACGCGGAGCTGTCGAGCACGTATCCCGACACCGGCGGCGACTATCACTTTCTGCGACGCGCCTTCGGGCCGCATCCGGCCTTCCTGTTCGCATGGGCGCGCCTTGCCGTCATGCAGACGGGTTCGATCGCGCTGCTCGCGTACGTATTCGGCGACTACGCCGCGCAGCTCCTGCCGGACGGTGAGCACGCAGCCGCCATCTATGCCGCCTCAGCGGTCGTGGTGTTCACCTTGATCAACGTTCGCGGAATCCGGCAAGGCACCGGAACGCAGCGCGCATTTACCGCCGTGGAGATCGCGGGCGTCCTGGCGATCATCGTGCTGGGCCTGGCGCTCGGCGGCGACGCGTCGACCGGGGAAGCGGCAGCGACCGCAGCGCAGGCATCCGCGGCTCCGGCATCGCCCGGCGCATCCTCCTCGCTGGGGCTCGCGCTCGTCTTCGTCCTGCTCACGTACGGCGGATGGAACGAAGCGGCCTACGTGTCCGGCGAGATGCGCGGCGGGCGTACCGCGATCGTGCGCGCCTTGATCGTGAGCATCGCGATCATCACGACACTTTATTTCCTGGTGAATCTCGCCTACCTCGCCGTGCTCGGTCATTCCGGGATGGCCGCCTCCGAAGCGGTGGCGGCAGACATGATGCGCGCGATCCTCGGCGAGCCGGGAGCGCAGGTGCTCAGCCTGCTGGTGGCAGTCAGCGCGCTCACTTCCATCAATGCGACGATCATCACCGGGGCGCGCTGCAACCACGCCCTCGGGCGCGATTTTCCCGCGCTGGGATTCCTGGGCTACTGGAACAGCGCGCGCGGATCGCCCGCCGCCGGACTCATCGTGCAGGGCGTGGTCGCGCTGTTGCTGGTCGCACTCGGGGCGGCGGGCCGCTCAGGGTTCGCAACGCTGGTGGAGTACACAGCCCCCGTCTTCTGGCTGTTCTTCCTCGCCACCGGACTCGCCCTGCTGCGCTTGCGGCGCATCGAACCGCACGTGGAGCGCCCGTTTCGCGTACCCCTGTATCCGTGGATCCCGCTGCTCTTCTGCGCGAGCAGCGCGTACATGCTCTGGTCGAGTCTCAGCTACACAGGGTTCGGGGCGCTGGTCGGCGTGGTCGTGCTCGCCGCCGGCGTTCCGATCCTGTGGTTCGTTTCACACAGACAATCCGTTCAACAGAGAGGACTCGCTCATGAACCTCCCAACGCGCCTCGCCTCGCTGGCGGCCCTCGCGCTCTGGACTAGCCTCACGCTCGCCCAGGAAGTCGTCGACGGACCGATCAAGAAAGATGTGCCCTACGTGCCGACGCCGGAAGGCATCGTGGAGGCGATGCTGGACCTGGCCAGGGTCGGCCCCAACGACGTGGTGTATGACCTGGGCTCGGGCGACGGTCGCATCGTGATCGCGGCGGCGCGCCGCGGCGCACGCGGTGTCGGCATCGACATCGATCC
>DASTQG010000028.1:0-2054 GCA_035761885.1 Steroidobacteraceae bacterium
CATAGAATTGCGCCAACCATGAAAAACGACACGTTCCTGCGCGCGCTGATGCGCGAACCCACCCCCTACACGCCGATCTGGATCATGCGCCAGGCCGGACGCTACCTGCCCGAATACAACGCCACCCGCAAGAAGGCCGGAAGCTTCCTCGCGCTGGCGCAGACGCCCGAGCTCGCCTGCGAGGTGACGCTGCAGCCGCTCGATCGCTTCCCGCTCGACGCGGCGATCCTCTTCTCCGACATCCTCACGGTGCCCGACGCCATGGGCCTGGGCCTGCACTTCGTCGAGGGCGAGGGCCCGAAGTTCTCCCAGCCCGTGCGCACCGAGGCCGACGTCGCGCGCCTGGCCGTCCCGCCGATGGAGAAGCTGCGCTACGTGTTCGACGCCGTGGCCCTCATCCGCAGGCGGCTGGAAGGACGCGTGCCGCTGATCGGCTTCGCCGGCAGTCCGTTCACGCTCGCCTGCTACATGATCGAGGGGGGTGGCAGCGACGACTTCCGGCTGGTGAAGACGATGATGTACGCGCGGCCCGACCTGCTGCACCGCATCCTCGACGTGAACGCGCGTGCGGTGACCGCGTACCTCAACGCGCAGATCGCCGCCGGCGCGCAAGCGGTGCAGCTGTTCGACACGTGGGGCGGCACGCTCGCGCACGGGGCGTTCCAGGAGTTCTCGCTTGCGTACTCGCGCCAGGTCCTGCACGGCCTTACGCGAGTGCACGAGGAACGCGTGGTTCCGCGCATCCTGTTCACCAAGGGCGGCGGGCAATGGCTCGAGGACATGGCGAGCAGCGGCGCGGATGCGCTCGGCATCGATTGGCAGACATCGCTCGCGGATGCGCGCCGGCGCGTGGGCGACAAGTTCGCGCTCCAGGGCAACCTCGATCCCAATGCCCTTTTCGCGCCGCCGAGCGTCATCGGCGCCGAAGTGCAGCGCGTTCTCGACGCGTTCGGCCATGGCAACGGCCACGTGTTCAACCTGGGCCACGGGATCTCGCAGCACACTGCGCCGGAGCACGTGGCCGCGCTCGTCGAGGCGGTGCATACGCGTTCCCTCGGGGCCCACGCGAGCTAGGACGTGTCAAGAATTTTATTTTTTGGATGTGATCGCTTATTCACACACCCCGCCTTCCCGCCGCGGCGCGCCGGCTTTTGTCGTCATCTTGTCGTCACATCCTGATTTCCCAGTAGATTCAACACACTGCAGTATGGTGCGGCGCAGTATTCCGGTGTGCCCATCGAGACTTTTCGCCCTGCTCACCACCCCGCACCCGGCTATACACAGACTTATCCACAGGCCTTGGAGCCCCTTCCCGGGGCCGGCGCTGCTTCCGTGAGCATCGCGCGCGTCGCCCTCGACGTGCCGATCGACGAGGCGTTCGATTTCCGCATCCCTGTTGGCTTCGACGCGCCGCGCGGCGCGCTTGTCGTGGTGCCCTTCGGGCGCACGCGCAAGGTCGGCGTCGTGGTGGGCCACGAGGCCTCGAGCCGCGTGCCCGCGAGCCGGTTGCGCGACCTCGAGTCGCTCGTAGGAGACGTCGCCCCGTTCAAGGGCGACGAGCTGGAGCTCTTCGAGTTCTGCGCGGCCTATTACCAGCGTCCCCTCGGCGAGGTCATTGCCGCGAGCCTGCCCCCGCGCCTTCGCCAGGTCCGCCGCCGGACGCTGCGGCCCTCCGATCCCGCGACGGGCCCCGCGGGGTTCGAGGCCACCGTCGCGCTGAACGCCGAACAGCAGGGCGCCCTGGACGCGGTGCGCGCGGCGGCCGGCTTCCAGGCCCTGCTGCTCCAGGGCGTCACCGGAAGCGGCAAGACCGAGGTCTACCTGCATCTCATCGCCGACGCGCTGGCGCGCGGGCGCCAGGCGTTGATGCTCGTGCCCGAGATCGGTCTCACGCCGCAGTTCGAGGCGAGAGTGCGCGCACGCTTCCCGGGCGCCCGCCTCGCGGCGGCGCACAGCGGTCTGTCCCTGGGCGAACGTGCGCAGGCCTGGATCGACGCGCAGTCGGGAGCCGCGCAGCTCGTGCTCGGCACCCGCTCGGCGGTGTTCATGCCGTT
>DASTQG010000029.1:0-4036 GCA_035761885.1 Steroidobacteraceae bacterium
ACAGCTGAAACGCCTCGCGCAGGGCGGAGCGGGGGCATCGCCCCGCGCGTGCCTCGCTCGCGTCGTGATCCTCGTAGTCCGGCGCGTAGAACGACAGGGCTTTGTCGACATCGCCCGCGTCCGACGCCGCCAGCAGCTCGAGCAATGCGCGCTTGTTCTGATCCGCCGTGCTCACCCCGCGGAATGTACGCCCGTCATGTTGCACATCGCAACATTAGTGTTGCGTGGCGCAACATAGCGATGTATGTTGGCGCGGGTGTAGGTCGCCACCGGGGGTGGCATGTCGGGCACTGTGAGGTTCGACGAACCCAGCAGGAGTTCGTCGCTCGAGGCGCTTTCCGCGCGCATTTCCGACCTGGCGCGCTTCTACCAGTTGCGCAGCCGCGACCGCGTTTGCCGGCACGGCCTGACCGTGAGCCAGTGTTACGCCCTGGAGACGATCGTCGCTTCAGGAGGCCTGAGCGTCACGGAGCTGGGTTGGCAGTTGGGTGTCGACAAGAGCAACGCGAGCCGCGTCGCCGAGACTCTCGTGGATCAGGGCCTGTGCCGTTTCGAGTCGACACCCGAGAATGCGCGCATCAAGCGCGTGGTGCCGCGCGCGGCGGGTCTCGCCAAGGCCGGGCGAATCCACGCCGAGATCCGCGAAGAGCACCAGCACGCGCTCGAAAGTCTGCCGGCCGCGGATCTGCTGGCGTGCGAGCGGGTGCTGCTGGCGCTCGCCGAAGCGCGCATGGCCGCGCGCGGCGTACGCGCGGCCGGCGCGAAGGTGCGCACACAGACCTCGAGGCGACGCGCGTGATCCGCGACGCGAGGGTCGATGACGCGGCGGCACTGGCCGCGATCTACAACCACTACGTGACCCACACGGTCGTGACCTTCGAGGAAGCGCCACTGTCCGTGCAGGAAATGGCCGACCGCATCACGGAGACTCAGTTGGCCGGCCTGCCGTTCCTCGTCAGCACGGCAGAGGGGATGACCATCACCGGCTACGCACACGCGAGCAAGTGGAAAGGCCGCTGCGCCTACCGCCACTCCGCGGAGATCACCGTGTACCTGGATCCGCAGCACACAGGTCGCGGAGTCGGCTCGGCACTCTATGACGCCCTGCTGCCGCTCCTGAAGGAACGTGGCATCCATGCGGTGATCGGCGGGATCGCCCTTCCCAACGACGCGAGCGTCGCGCTGCATGAGAAGTTCGGGCTCGCCAAGGTCGGCCACTTCACTGAAGTCGGCCGCAAGTTCGACCGCTGGATCGACGTCGGGTACTGGCAGCGCGTTCTGTAGCCGGTTCGCCGTAGCGTGGGCACCCCACCTGCGACGCGGCAAAGTTAAGCCCCGCAATGTGACTTGTGTATCATCGCGCCCACCGGTAAATCAGTAACTTAAGCCGGGTTCTTGAGGGAGGGACGATGGAGTCACCGAATCTGCAGCCCGCCGGCGGCGGCGGGGCGGGGGCGCTCGTGCGCATCCTGGGCGCGCTCACCATCCTGATGCTGGCGATGCTCGGCATCCTGTTCGTGCTCGATGTCGTGCCGCTGGATGCCTTCCGCGAGCTCGCGGCGAAGGTCGGCCTGATCGCCGCCATCGTCATCGCCGCCTCGTTCGCGATCGCGTTGGTCCTGCGCTCGCCGCGCCGCTGACGTTTCCCTGGAGATCTCGATGCTGTTCGTAACGATTGTGCTGCTGATCGTGGCCGCGCTGGTCCTGTTCGGCGGGGTGGGCATCTACAACCGCCTCGTCGCGCTCAAGTACCGCGTGGGCACCGCGTGGTCCAACGTCGAAGTGCTGCTCAAGCAGCGCCACGACGAGCTGCCCAAGCTGGTCGAGACCTGCAAGCAGTACATGAAGTACGAACAGGAAACGCTCGAGCGCGTGCTCAAGGCGCGCGCGGACGTGTACACAGCGCGCGAGTCGAACAACCTGGGCGCGCTGGGCACGGCCGAAGGTGAGCTGCGCACGCAACTCGGCAAGCTGTTCGCCGTGGCCGAGGCGTATCCGGACCTCAAGGCGAGCACGACCTTTCAGCAGCTGCAGACGCGCATCAGCGGCCTGGAGACGGGCATCTCCGATCGCCGCGAGCTGTACAACGAGGCGGTGAACGCCAACAACGCCGGCATCGAGCAGTTCCCCGCCAACATCGTCGCGGGCCTGTTCGGCTTCCAGCCGTTCAAGCTGTTCGAGTTCACGGCGGAGGAAACGGCCGACGTGGACGTGAAGGCGCTGTTCGGCTGAAGGCGGCGGGCGTTTCCATGACCGCTCTGGGCATCATGATCGGGCTGCTCGCGGCGTTCGTGCTGCTGATGAGCCTGGTGTCGATGTACAACCACCTGGTGCTCGTGAAGCACAACGTGCAGCGCGCGTTCGCGGACATCGCCGTGCTTCTGCGCCAGCGCCACCAGGAGCTGCCGAAGCTCGTGGAGGTGTGCAAGCAGTACAGCGCATTCGAGCAGGGAGTGCTCGAGCGCCTGACGAAGGCGCGCGCGGAAGTGGCGCGCTCGCTGGATGCGGGCAGTATCGGGGGCCTGGCGCGCGCGGAGCGCGGGCTGCGTGCCGAGCTCGCCCGACTGTTCGCCGTGGCCGAAGCCTATCCCGCGCTCAAGGCGCACGAGCAGTTCGTTCACCTGCAGAGCCGCATCAGCGCTTTGGAGACCGCGATCGCGGACCGGCGCGAGTTCTACAACGAGACCGTGCGCATCAACAACGTGGCGGTGCGCAGCTTCCCGGCGGTCCTGATGGCCATGGCGTGCCGCTTCGAAATGGCGCAGCTCCTGCAGTTCGAAGCTGCGCAGACCGCCGACGTGGATCTCGGCCGCTCCTTCGCCTCGTAAAGCCATGGAGGAGGCCAAGGGATTCTTCGGTGCGTTGATCTTCCTGGTCGCCGGCTGGCTCATGTGGCGCAGCGGCTCGCGTGATCGCAGCCTGATACGCGGCACGGCGACGTCGCGCATCGCGACGGCAGCCCTCGGATTCGCCGAGCTGAGGGGCACCGCGCGGCCCGCGAACGAGGCGGTGTTGCGAGATCCGGTGACCGGCCAGCGCTGCCTGTGGTTCAAGGTCGTCACCGAAGAGCGCAGCTGGAGCAAGCCCACCAAGTGGCGCGTGGTGAAGAGCGCGAACAGCTCGCGTCCCTTCGTGCTCGAGGACGACAGTGGTCGCTGCGCGATCGAGCCAGAAGAAGCCGGCATCGACGAAAACGAGCCCTGTCAGACGGTGCAGGAGCGCTGGAGCCTGCGACACAAGATCTGGCGCATCGAGGACGGCGATCCGCTTTATGCGCTGGGGCATCTGCAGAAGGTGGCCGCGGTGGCGCGGCGCATGGGCGCCGTTGCCGAGCCCGAGATCGGCGCGCAGGAGGCGAACGTCGCGACCGCCGGCGTGCTGCGGGCCTGGAAACAGGATCAACGCCAGTTGCTCTCGAAGTTCGATGCCAACGCTGACGGCCGCATCGACGAGTCGGAGTGGGAAGCGGCGCGTACCGCCGCGCGTGCCCAGGCCGAAACAGACTTGAAGGCGGCGAAGACAGCGGCGGCACAGGCTGACGCGGCGCAAGTGGATGCCCGTGTCGAGCTCGCCGCCGACATTACGCACCGCATGACCAGGCCGCGCGACTCGCGTCCCTTCCTCGTGTCCAAGCACGGTGAGGCCAGCCTTTCGCGCCGCCGCTTCGGCAGGTCGTTCTTCGGCGCGATCGTCTTTTTCCTGGCCGCCGCCTACCTGCTCACCGCGCTCGCCCGGTGCGCGGGAGCGATCAAGTGAGCACCCAGCGGCCACCGCCGCACGCGGCCAGCGAGTTCGACGGGCACGACGACTATCTCGAGCAGTTTCGCCCGCCGACGGCGCAGCAGCGCCTGCGCAAGTTCTGCGCGGCATTGCTCGGTATCGCTGTAGGCGTGACCGTGATGCGCTGGGCGTTCAACCTGATGGACACGGACCCGCCATCGGTGCTTCGCATCATCACCGGCCCCGCTGCATTCGTCATTGGCCTCGTCGCCGGCGCGTTCTTCTATGGCTGGCTCCAGCGCAAGACGCCCGAGGG
>DASTQG010000030.1:0-3322 GCA_035761885.1 Steroidobacteraceae bacterium
GGCTCACCCTCACCCTGGTGCTGCTGCTTTCGCTGCTGGCGGCGGTGTACGGTGCCTTTTTCTCGGCACAGCGCCTGGTCAAGCCGATCCAGGATCTCGCCGCCGGCACGCGCGCGGTGGGCAAGGGGGATTTCGACACGCGCCTGCCGCTCTCGTCGCGTGACGAGATGGGCTTCCTCGTGCACTCGTTCAATGACATGACCAAGCGCCTGGCGCGGGCGCGCGAGGAAACGCGCCGCAGCCAGCAGATCGTCGAGAACGAGCGCGCCAGCCTCGAGATCATCCTCGCGCGCCTGTCGGGCGGCGTCGTGGCGGTGGAGCCCGACCTGCGCGTGCGCTTTGCCAACCGCGCCGCGAGCACGATCCTGGGCGTGGACCTGGAGGGCGCGGCGGGACGGCCGCTGGAGGACTTCGCCGAGGCGAGTCCGTTGCTCTCGCAACTCCTCGCGGCGACCCGCCAGCACCTGGCCTCGGCACAGTCCGAGTGGCGCGATCAGCTCACACTTTCCGGCGAGGTCGGGCGGCGCGTGCTCACCTGTGCGTGCACCGCGCTGCCGGGCGCGGGCGAGGGGCCCGGCGGTTTCGTCATCGTGTTCGACGACATCACCACGCTGGTGCAGGCGCAGCGCGATGCGGCCTGGGGCGAGGTCGCGCGGCGCCTGGCGCACGAGATCAAGAACCCGCTCACGCCCATCCAGCTGTCGGCCGAGCGCATGCGCCGCCGATTCCTGGACAGCATGAACCCGCAGGACGCCGAGGTGCTGGAGCGCGCGACGCACACGATCGTGCAGCAGGTCGAGACCATGAAGCAGATGGTCAACGCCTTCAGCGAATACGCGCGCGCGCCGGACATGAAAGTGGCCCCGTTCGACCTCAACCAGCTGGTGCTGGAAGTCGCGGAGCTGTACCGCGCGCAGGACAGCCGCGTGCAGCTCAAGCTCATGCTGGAGGCGGACGTGGTCGAGCTCGAGGCCGACCGCAACCGCGTGCGCCAGATCCTGAACAACCTCGTGACCAATTCCATGGAGGCGCTCGAGGGGCGCGCGGACGCGGTGATCGAGATCGCCACGCGCCTGGAACAGCACGGCGCCGCGCCGTTCGCCGAGGTGGTCGTCACCGACAACGGCCCGGGCTTCGACCGCGCGCTCATGGGCCAGATCTTCGATCCGTACGTCACCACCAAGGCCAAGGGCACCGGGCTCGGGCTCGCGATCGTGAAGAAGATCGTCGAGGAGCACGGCGGGCGCATCGAGGCCGACAACGTCAAGGGACAGGGTGCGCGCGTGCGCGTGCTCCTGCCGCTGCACAATCAGCATGCCGCGCGCGAGCCGCGCAAGACCGAAATGAGGAGGGAGCGCGCATGAGTTCACCGCGCATCTTGATCGTCGACGACGAGGCGGACATCCGCAGTCTGCTGCGCGAAATCCTCTCCGAGGAAGGCTACGAGGTCGACGTGGCCGCCGACGCGAGCCAGGCGCGCGCCTCGCGCGCCCGCCAGGATCCGGACCTGGTGCTGCTCGACATCTGGATGCCGGACGTCGACGGCATCACGCTCCTGCGCGAGTGGGTGCGCGGGCCCGGCGCTGACACGCCGGTCGTGATGATGTCGGGCCACGGGACGGTGGAAACGGCCGTGGAAGCAACGCGCCTCGGCGCGTTCGATTTCGTCGAGAAACCGCTCTCGCTCGCGAAGCTCCTGCGCACCGTGGAGCGCGCGCTCGACAGCGGACGCCAGAAGCGGCAGAGCGCCCGCACGCTGCTGCCGCCGCCGCTCGCGCCCGTGGGCCGCAGCCGCGCGATGCAGACCCTGCGCGAGCAGGTGCTGCAGGTGGCTCCGCACGCGGCACCGGTGTTGTTGCTGGGAGAATCGGGCACCGGGCGCGAAGCGTTCGCGCGCTTCATCCATGCGCAGAGCTCGCGCGCCTCGCGCGCCTTCGTGGTGGCGGTCGCCGGGGGGCTCACCGAGGATCACGTCGCGGCGCGCCTGCACGGCACGCAAACCGCGGACCGCAACGAACCCGGTCTGTACGAGCAGGCCGACGGCGGCACGCTCTTCATCAACGGCCTGGAGGACCTGTCGCCCGCGGCGCAGCGCCTGCTCATGGCCGACATCGAGAACGGCAACTACCTGCCGGTCGGCGCCACGCAGCCGCGCACGCTCAACGTGCGCTTCATCAGTTCGGCCCAACCCGGGTTCGATACGCGTCCCGCGCTCGAGCCGTTCCGTCGCGACCTGCTCTCGCAGCTCAATGTGGTGATGCTCAAGGTGCCGCCGCTGCGCGAGTACGCGGAGGACGTGCCCGAGCTGCTGCGCTACTACGTCGACCGCCTGGTCGACGAGGCGGGGCTGCCGTTCCGGCGCTTCAGCGTCGCGGCGCAGAATCGTCTGCGCAACTATCCCTGGCCGGGCAACATCCACGAGCTGAAGAACCTCGTGCACCGCCTGCTGATACTCAAGGGAGGCGAGGAGATCTCGCTCGAGGAGATCGAGCGCGAGCTGTCGACGCAGTCGCCGGGCGACGAACCGCTGGTGAAGCTGGACCTCCTGGCACTGCCGCTGCGCGAGGCGCGCGAGCAGTTCGAGCGGGCGTACCTGCAGCAGCAGCTCCTGATCTGCAACGGCAAGGTCGGTCAGCTCGCCAAGCGCGTCGGCATGGAACGTACGCACCTGTATCGCAAGCTGCGCTCGCTCGGCGTGGATTTCCGCAACGTGACCGACGACTAGGTCCGCGATGTCGAGCGAATCGCCTCCGACCGACGCGGTGCGCATCGTGTCCCTGCACGTATATCCGATCAAGGGCTGCCGCGCGCTCGACCTCGCGAGCAGCCGCGTGCTCGTCACGGGCCTGGAGTTCGACCGCCGCTGGATGTTCGTCGACGAGTCCAGCCGCTTCCTGAGCCAGCGCGAATGCGCGAGCCTGGCCCTGATCGATGTCGAGCTGGAGCCCGCGCACATCACGCTGCGCGCCGCGGGACACCCTGCGCTGCGCTGTCCCGTCGGCGACGGCGGCCGCACGCGGCGCGTCACCATCTGGAAGGACGAATGCGCGGCGCGCGAGAGCCCGGTCGATACCCGCGGCTGGCTGCAGCGCGTGACCGGCGTGCGCGGCCAGCTCGTCGAAGGCATCGACGGCGAGGCGCGCGTGTGCGATCCGGCCTTCACCGGTTCCGATCCGGGTCGCGCGTTCTTCCCGGATGCCTACTCGTTGCTGCTCGCCAACTCCGCTTCGCTCGCCGCGCTCAACGAACGGCTGGACCAGCCGCTGCCCATGAACCGCTTTCGCCCGAACATCGTGATCGAGGGCGCGCAGGCCTTTGCCGA
>DASTQG010000031.1:0-2788 GCA_035761885.1 Steroidobacteraceae bacterium
CTTCGGAGCACTGATCGCGAACACCGACCGGCATTTCGGCAATCTCGCGTTCCTGGACCGTTACGACGGCCGGTTCGCCCTGGCGCCGGTCTACGACATGCTCCCGATGTTGTTCGCGCCACAGAACGAACAGCTCACGGAGCGCGCCTTCGTGTCCCCAAGTCCCACCTCGGATACCCTGCGCAGCTGGTCGTCCGCGCGCGCTGCCGCAGAGGACTACTGGCGCAGGCTGTCCAGCGATACGCGCATCAGCGCTTCGTTCCAGTCCATTGCGGCCGGTTGCGCGCGATCTCTGCTGTCACTCCCCCGGACTGGAGCGTATGCCTGAACTGCCGCTTTCCCTGAGCGATCTCTCGCGACAGTTGCGCGCGCGCACGGTCAGGGCGCGCGAACTCACGGAGAGGTGCCTCGCGCGCATCGCCGACCCGCGCGGCGAAGGCTCGCGCACCTTCATCAGCGTGCATGCGGACCGCGCTCGCGCCGAGGCCGATGCCATCGACCGGCGGCGCGCGGCCGGGGAAACGCTGCCCCTGCTCGCAGGGATCCCGGTATCGGTCAAGGATCTGTTCGACGAGCGCGGCATCGTCACGACCGCCGGGTCGCGCGTGCTGCGTGACCACGCCCCTGCAACAGCGGATGCTCCCGTGGTCGCGCGCCTGCGCGCGGCCGGATGCGTGATCGTCGGCCGCACCAACATGACAGAGTTCGCCTACTCCGGCCTCGGCCTCAACCCGCACTACGGCACGCCGCGCAACCCGTACGACCGCGCCACCGGCCGCATTCCGGGCGGTTCCTCTTCCGGCGCCGCGGTAGCCGTCACCGACGGATTCAGCGCCGCGAGCCTCGGCACCGACACCGGCGGCTCGTGCCGCATTCCCGCCGCACTCTGCGGCATCACGGGCTTCAAGCCGACCGCTGTGCGCATTTCGCGCGCAGGCGCCATCCCGCTGTCGACGACACTCGATTCCGTGGGCCCGCTGGCTCGCACGGTGGAGGACTGCGCATTGCTCGACGCGGTGCTCGCGGGCGGTGAGCCTGAGGCGCCCGCGGCGCGGCCGATCAAAGGCGTGAGGCTGTGGGTACCGACGACACTCGTTCTGGATGGGCTCGACGAGGCCGTCGCCGCGGCGTTCGATCGCGCACTGAGCCGCCTCTCGGATGCCGGCGTGCAGATCATCCGCGAGCCGTTGCCTGTGCTGGCACGGCTGCCAGAGCTCAACAGCCGCGGTGGAATCGCGGCGTACGAAGCCTATGCGTGGCATTGCGAGATGCTCGAAACGCGCGGCGCCGAGTACGACCCGCGAGTCGCGACGCGCATTCGCAAGGGCAAGGACATCGGCGCGGCCGATCATCGCGCGCTGCTCGAGGAACGCGCGCGCATGATCCGCGAGCTGTCCGCGCTGAGCCTGCGTTGCGATGCCCTGGCGTTCCCGACCGTTGCGATCGTCGCGCCAGCGCTGATGGAGTTCGCGAGCGACGAGCGCTACCTGGCGCTGAATGCCCAGGTGCTGCGCAACGCCGCCATCGCCAACTTCCTCGACCGTTGCGCGATCTCGCTGCCGATCCACGCCCCCGGCGAGGCGCCGGTCGGCCTCATGCTCATGGGCGAGCACGGCTCCGACCGCGCGCTGCTATCGGTGGCCGCCGCGATTGACAGGGCGATGCCGGGAAGGGAGTAGCCACAGACTCACACAGAAACACACAGAAGGAGACGAAGGGTGCGGCGCTTGCCTTTCGCCGCCCTCCGCTCTTCCTTTCTGTGTGCTTCTGTGTGGTTCTGTGGCCGTCCTTCCCCCTTAGAACTCGTACGCGCCGATGTCGATCGTGCCGTTCGCCGGGCGCGCCTGGCGCTGCGCCTTGTGCACGTACTGGTATGCCGGCGCGAGGTTGAAGCCCGAAGCGCTGCCCGGCGCCGTGCCGGCGTCGCGCGCCGGTGAGGTCGAGCTCAGGCGATAGTCATAGGCGCCCTGGTTCACCAGTCCCGGCGCCTGCGTGGCGAGGTTGGTGGTCGCCTGCACCGCTCCGCCCGAGGGTACCGAGCCTCCGCCCACGAACAGGTTGTTGATCGTGCGCACCAGCGAGGTTCCGCTCTGGTACTGCAGGAACGAGCCCGAGCCGCGATCGTTCACCCACGTGTTGTTCACGAGGAACAGCTGGTGCGTGCGGCCGCTCGCCAGCCCTTCCGTGCCGTAATTCACGATCGCCGAGTTCTCCGTGTTCGGTCCCTGCTGCAGGAGATTGCCGATCACGTAGGTGAGCCCGCCGTTGGGCACGTCGATCGTGTAGCTGGAGTTGCCCGACGCCTCGTCCATGATGCGGTTGTAGAGGATGTGGTTCTCCGCCGCGCGCGTCTTGAGCGTGTGGCCGACCTGCGCGTGGTGCGAATAGTTGTGGCGGAAGATCAGGCGCTCGCCGTCGTCCACGTAGAGGTTGTGGTTGCGGCCCGGATCGCCGAAGCCGTTGTTGGCGAACTCCGAGTATTCGAACAGCAGCGTGCCGTACGCGCCGCCGAGGAACCCGTCCTCGTTGTCGTGGAAGTAGCCGTTGCAGACGGAGAGATTCTGGCCCTGGTTGCGGATGCCCGCGCCGTTCATGTCGTCGACCATCGCGTTGGAGAACTCGATGTTCTCGACGCTGATGTTGCTGCCGCGCACGACCATCAGGCCCATGCCGTTGTTGCGGTCGTTGCCGGACTCGAACGGGATGCGGCGGTTGCCGCGAATGTGCGCGCGCCCGCCCACGCCGCGGATGGTCACGTTGTTCTGGCGCCAGACGGTGACATCGTCCA
>DASTQG010000032.1:0-2930 GCA_035761885.1 Steroidobacteraceae bacterium
AAGATGGCGTGCAACGCGTTCCACGCCATGAAGATCACCTTCGCGAACGAGATCGGCCGCATCGCCCAGTCGGTACAGGTGGATTCGCACGAGGTGATGAAGCTGGTGTGCAAGGACACGCGCCTGAACATCTCGCCCGCCTACCTGCGGCCCGGTTTCGCCTTCGGCGGCTCGTGCCTGCCCAAGGATCTGCGCGCGCTTACCTACATCGGCAAGCAGAAGGACATGAACACGCCGATGCTGACGAGCCTGCTGGCGAGCAACCGCGTGCACGTCGACCACGCGGTCGACCAGGTGCTGCGCAGCGGCGCGCGCCACGTCGGCATGCTCGGTCTGTCGTTCAAGACCGGCACGGATGACCTGCGCGAAAGCCCGCTCGTGACGGTGGCCAAGCGCCTCATCGGCGAGGGCATCAACCTCAAGGTGTACGACCCGGAGGTGAACCTCTCGCGGCTCATGGGAGCGAACCGGCGCTACATCGAGGAGAACCTCCCGCACATCGGCTCGATCATGAGCCCGACGATGTCGCAGATGCTCGAGGGCGCGCAGACCGTCATCGTCGGCATCTACACGAAGAAACTCGGCGAGGAACTGCTCGGCGCGCTCACGCCGACCCAGAAAGTCATCGACCTGGTGAACATGCCGGAGCGGGCGCAGCTCCAGGGTCGCTACACCGGGGTCTGTTGGTGAACCCACGCCCGCGCCTGCTCTTCGTCTCGGCGCGCTTCCTGTTCCCCGTCGACTCCGGGGGCAAGATCCGCACGACGCAGATCCTGCGCGGGATGAAAGGCGGGGCGTTCGAGATCGCGCTCGCATCGCCGGAGCCGGCCGGCGGAGCAACCCGCCACGCCGCGGAGCTCGCGAGCGTATGCGATCGGTTCGTCGGCTGGCCGCAGCCCGAGCGCGGCGCGCTGTTCGCGCTCTCGCGCCTGCGGCACGCTTTCGGCCAGCTGCCGATCCCGGTGGCGACCGATTGCTCGGCTCAGGGCGAACGTGCCGTGGCCCGTGAGCTGAACGCGCGCCCGGACGTGGCGCTGTTCGATTTTCCGCACGCCGCGGTCTGGGCGCCGGCGCAGTTCGACGTACCGAGTGTCATGTTCACGCACAACGTGGAGGCGGAGATCTTCGCGCGTCATGCCGATGTCGCCCGCGATCCCTTGCGCCGCGCGCTGTGGAAGTCCCAGCACCGCAAGATGCAGCGCTTCGAGCGTGACACCCTGGCCCGCTTCGACACCGTGATCGCCGTTTCGAAGCGCGACGGCGAGCGCTTTCGCACCGACTACGGCATCGGTCGCGACAACGAGATCGCAGTGATCGGCACGGGCGTGGATCTGGAGTTCCTGTCCTACGCACCGCCCGCCGCTGTCCCGCACGTCATTTTCTCGGGCTCGATGGACTGGCTGGCAAACGTCGATGCCATCGAGTTCTTCCTGGATTCCGTCTGGCCGCAAATCGCGGCCGCGGCGCCGCAGGCGCGCATGACGGTCGTCGGTCGTGCGCCGCCGGAGGCGCTCGTCGCGCGCGCCCGGGCACGCTATCCGAACTGGAGCTTCACCGGGTACGTCGACGACATCCGCCCGCACATTCGCTCCGCGTCGGTCTACGTGATTCCGCTGCGCGTCGGCGGCGGCACGCGGCTCAAGGTGTTCGAAGCGATGGCGCTCGGTTGCCCCGTGGTGTCCACGGCGATCGGCGTCGAAGGCCTGCCGCTCGAGCACGGCAAGCACTATCTGCAGGCGGACGAGGCCCCGCAGATCGCCGCCTCCGTGGTGGCGCTGCTGAACGACGCCGACCAGCGCGCGCGCCTGTCGCGCGCGGCGCGGGCGCACGTCGAGGCGCATTTCTCCTTCCAGGCCATCGCGCGCGATTTCGAGCGCATCTGCCTGGAGACGCTCGAGCGCTCGCAGCACGCCGAAACGCGGCCGGCGATGCAAGAGCACCTCCAGCGGGCGGGCTCGCATGCGTGACCTGCTGCTCCTGATCATCGTCGCGGGCCTGATGCCGTACATCATCATGCGTCCGACGACGGGCGTGCTGGTGTGGAGCTGGCTCGGCTACATGAACCCGCATCGCCTCACCTGGGGCTTCGCGTACAACTTCCCCTTCGTGATGATCGTGGCGATCGCCACGCTCGTCGTGCTGCCGTTCTCAAAGCAGCCCAAGCGCATGCCGTGGTCCCCGCTCACGGTGGTATGGCTCCTGTGGGTCTCGTGGATGTCCTTCACCACCCTGTTCGCGCTCAACGCCGTCGACGCCGGCCCCGAGTGGGAGCGCGCGATGAAGATCCAGGCGATGGTGCTGGTGACGCTGCTCCTCATGGGCGAGCGCGAGCACATCCATCGCCTCGTATGGGTGATCGCCCTGTCGATCGGCTTCTTCGGGATCAAGGGCGGCCTGTTCACGATCCTCACCGGCGGCAACTATCTCGTGTGGGGTCCGCCTTACAGCTTCATCGCGGGCAACAACGAGATCGCGCTGGCCCTGCTCACGGTGCTGCCGCTGTTCCGCTACCTGCAGGTCACGAGCGAGAACATCTGGGTGAAGCGCGGGTGCCTCGCTGCCATGGTGCTGTGCGGCGCCTCGATCCTGGGCTCCTGGTCGCGCGGCGCGCTGGTCGGCGGCGCGGCGATGTTCTTCGTCCTGTGGCTGAAGAGCCGCAACAAGTGGCTCAGCGGTGCGGCGATCGCGCTCGCCGCACTGGCGTTCCTCGCTTTCCTGCCGGAGGGCTGGTTCGAACGCATGGGGACGATCGGGACGTACCAGCAGGATGCTTCGGCGCTGGGTCGCATCAATGCCTGGAGCTTTGCGATCAACATCGCCAACGATCACCCGCTGGTCGGCGGCGGGTTCCGGGCGTTCACGCCCGAGCTGTTCCTGAAGTACGCGCCGGTGCCGACCGACTTCCACGACGCGCACAGCATCTACTTCGA
>DASTQG010000033.1:0-9863 GCA_035761885.1 Steroidobacteraceae bacterium
GGCTTTCGCCCGCTGATCGACCATCATGCCCATCACCGACCGACCGCTGCCGCCCGCCGACCTGCCCGAGCAGGTACGGCGGGCGCTTGCGGAAGACGTCGGCAGCGGCGATGTCACCGCCGCTCTCGTTCCTGAAGGAAAGTCCGCAACCGCCAGCGTGATCACGCGCGAGGCCGCCGTGATCTGCGGCCAGCCCTGGTTCGATGCAGTGTTCGCGCAACTCGGCGGCGGCGTGCACGTGCAATGGGAAGTCGACGAAGGCGCGCACGTGAAGGCGAACGACGTGCTGTGCAGCCTCACCGGTCCCGCACGAACGATCCTCACCGGCGAGCGTTCCGCGCTCAATTTCCTGCAACTGCTGTCGGGGACTGCGACCGCGACGCGTCAGTACGTCGACGCCGTGGCAGGCACGAACTGCCGGATCCTCGATACGCGCAAGACGCTTCCGGGCCTGCGCACCGCGCAGAAGTACGCAACGCGCGTCGGCGGTGCGCAGAATCACCGCATGGGTCTCTACGACGCGGTGCTCATCAAGGAGAACCATATCGCGGCCGCCGGCTCGATTGCCGGCGCGATCGCCAGGGCGCGCGCCACGACGCAGGTCTGGATCGAGGTGGAAGTCGAGACGCTGGCAGAGCTGGGCGAGGCACTCGCGGCGAAACCCGACGTGGTCATGCTCGATGAGTTCTCGCTCGAGGACATGCGAGCCGCAGTGGCCCTCAATCGCGCACAAGGCGCGCCCGCGAAGCTGGAAGCGTCCGGTGGAGTGTCACTCGAGAGTCTGCGCCAGATCGCGGAAACCGGAGTCGACTACGTTTCTGTTGGCGGTATCACCAAGAACGTGCGCGCGATCGACTTTTCGATGCGCTTCGCCGCGAACTAGCCGTTGACGGCCTTGAGCACCCGCTGCGGCTGCGACACGCCGTAGCCCTGCGCGTAGTCCACGCCCAGGCCGCGCAGCATCTGGATGATCTCCTGGTTCTCGGCGAACTCGGCGATCGTCTGCTTGCCCGTGAGATGCCCGATCTCGTTGATCGAGCGCACCATCTCGCGATCGATCGGGTCGTGCAGAATTTCCTTGACGAAGCTGCCGTCGATCTTGAGGAAGTCGACCGGGAAGTGCTTGAGGTAACCGAACGACGAGAGGCCCGTGCCGAAGTCGTCGAGTGCGAACTTGCAGCCGAGGTCCTTGAGCGACTGGATGAAGCGGTTCGCCTGCGAGAAGCTCGCCACCGCCGCGGTCTCGGTGATCTCGAAGCAGATCTTGGTCGCATCCAGGCCGCTGCGGTGGAACTGGTCGATCACGAACGGCAGGAACTTGTCGTCGCCCAGTGACTGGCCGGACAGGTTGATCGAGCACATGGACAGCTTCTCGCGCTCGTCGGCTTCGGACACCAGCCAGCGGAACGCGTTCTCGATCACCCAGCGATCGATGTTCGGGGTGATGCCGTAACGCTCCGCGGCGGCGATGAAATTGTCCGGCGAGATGATCTTGCCGTTCTCGTCGCGCATGCGCAGGAGCAGCTCGTAGTGGTAGCCCGGATCCTGGCGCTGCAGCGGCTGGATGGTCTGGCGGAACAGCTCGAAACGCGACTCTTCGAGCGCGTTGTTGATGCGCGCGGCCCACTGCATCTCGCGGCGGCGGCGCATGAGGTCGATGTCGTTCTCTTCGAAGCTGTGCACGCGGTTGCGGCCGGCTTCCTTCGCCGCCGCGCAGGCACTGTCGGCCGCGCTCAGCACCGAAGCGACATCCTCGTTGTCGGGCGAGATGGGCACGACGCCGATGCTCGCGCCCAGGCGGAACGTGCGCTCTTCCCAGACGAAGCGGAAGTTGCGCACCGCTTCGCGCAGCTGCTCGGCCGAGCGCATGGCCTCGTCGAGCGAGCAGCTCTCGAGCAGCAGGCCGAACTCGTCGCCGCCGAGCCGCGCGAGCGTATCGCGCCAGCGGATCTTGGACTTGAGCAGCGCACCCACCTGGCCGAGCAGCGCATCGCCGGCGCTGTGGCCGCAGGTGTCGTTGATGATCTTGAACTGGTCGAGGTCGAGATAGGCCACCGCGTAAGAGGTCTCGCGCGCCTTGGCGCTCTTCAGCGCACGCTCCAGGCGGTTCTCGAACTCGCGGCGGTTGACCAGGCCCGTCAGCACGTCGTGGCTCGCGTGATAGCTCAGCCGGCGGTTGAGCTCGCGCGATTCGCTCACGTCGTGGAACACCAGCACGCCGCCCGCCACGCCGCCCTGTCCGTCGCGGATCGGCGCGGCAGTGCTCTCCACGTACAGCTCGTTTCCGTCACGGCGGATCAGCAGCATGGGGCGCACCGATTTGATGGAGCGCGTGCGCCGGATCGCCACCGTCATGGGGTTCTCCAGCGGCTCGCAGGTTTCTTCGTGGAAGGCGCGAAAGATCTCGTCGATCGGCCGTCCCTGCGAATCTTCCAGCCGCCAGCCCGTCAGCTCCTCGGCCACGGGGTTGATGTATTCGACGTGAGAATGCTGGTCGGTCGTGATCACGCCATCGCCGATGGACTGCAGCGTGATCTGCGCGCTCTCCTTTTCGCGAAACAGCGCATCCTCGTAGAGCTTGCGCTCCGTGATGTCGAGCTCGCTGCCGACCAGGCGCAGCAGGCGGCCCGTCTTGTCCACGCGCGCCTTGGCGCGGCTCACCACCCAGCGCCACTCGCCGCTGCGATGGCGCATGCGGTGAATGCTTTCGAATATCGGTGTCTTGCCGGCCACGTGGTCGCGGATCGCGGCCTGCACGCGCGGCATGTCGTCGGGGTGCACCAGCTGGCGCCAGTCCGGCGAGTTGTTCATCTCCTCCGGGCCGAAGCCCAGCATGGCCTTCCAGCGCGGGGAGAAGTACACGCGATTGCTGGTGGCGTCGAAGTCCCACAGGCCGTCGTTGCCCGTGTGCATCGCCAGCTCATTGCGCTCCTCCAGGCTCATGAGGTGCTTGCCCATGCGCAGCCGCTCCAGGCCGGAGGCGAAGCTCGTGCCGATGAGCTTCAGCAGCAGGTGCAGGTTCGCATCCCAGACCTCGCGCGGCTGCACGCTGCACAGGCCGAGGAAGCCGCACACCTTGCCCTGCACGGCGAAGCCGATGACGAGCAGTGAGCCGACGCTCAGGCCTTTCAGGCGCTCGCCTTCGGCGGCCTGCTCGCGGCGCAAGTTGCCGGTGTCACGCATCTCGAGAATGCGCATGTGCTCGAGTCGCGCCTTGAGCCAGGGCAGCGCTTCGAGCGGTTCGCCCTTGAGCACCTCCGGGCGGCACTGCGCGAACATGCTCTTGGAAACGGTGATCGACTCGATGTAGCTGTGCTCATCGTCGATGAGCGCGATGAAGGCCGCATCCGTGCCGGTGGCTTCGCGCAGCGCTTCGAGATTCTGCTTGATGCAGGCGTCGGCGCCGCTTTCCGTCATCGACTGGAAATCGACGGCGATCTTCGTGCAGGTGACATCCAGCCCCAGCACCGGGCGCGGACTGCGACGAGTCCAGAGCTGCGGCGAAAGTATGTCGGAGGCTGTGAAGTCTTCTGTGGGCTCGGTAGGCCCGGTCCCCATGCCCATGGCTAGCGCTTCCTGCGAGAGCTGCCGGCGGAGTGTCTCAGCATCGGCTCGGCGTCAGATGGACGTGGTACACAGTTATCGATCAGATCCTGGTCATTGGGTCGCCGAAAGTTGCGCCGTATTTTGGCAGTTTCTTCTAAGAAAGCAAGATAAACCGCTGATCGCATTGGCATCCGCCGTCTGGGTGTATCGCGCTCACCGTGCCCTGACGAGTCGTGCGCGAGAGGCATCGCCGGCTGCTGCACAGCTCGCGTCGGCTGGAGGCGAGACGATCCACCAGGCCTCGCGGCTCGTCGTCCCTGCCGGCGTACGCGGTGAGGTGGCGAAGCACAGCGGCAGGTGGCTTTCCGACACCAGCAACTGTCCTTCCGGCGTCTGGTTGAGCCACGCCGCCGCATCCTGGGCTTCCGCGCGCCCCTCGCGCCAGCGAGCGTGGCCGAAGTTGAAGGCCGACCGCTCGAGATACAGCAGGAACTGCTCCTTGTACGCGAGCAGCGCGAGAGGCCGATCGACCGCGGCAGTGGCCTGCACCTGCTCCATGAAGATTCGCCCCGAGCGGTGATCGTTGATCACCGGTGCGATCCACCATCCGGCAACGAACCAGAAGATCGCGATCACGGCCGCACACGCCTGGGGCGCACGCTCGGTCCGGTAGAACGCCAGTGCCACCGCACCGCCGATCGCCATGATCGCGAGCGGCAGGAAGGTCGGCAGGCCGAGCTCCGCTTCGACACGCGCCGCCTGCTCCGGCAGGAACCACTGCAAGGCAACAAACACGGCGGCAAACAGAAGCGTTCCGAAGAGCGCCAGGGCGAAGAGCGTGCGCCGCACGTCGGGACGCTGCGCGAGACCTGCAAGCCAGGGTCCGGACACCACGGCGAACGCGGGCAATGCCGGAAGGATATAGACCCCACGCTTGCCGGAGCTCAGGGTGAAGAAGAGCAGCACCAGCACGATCCAGCTCACGAGCAACAGCACGCGCGCGTCGTGCTTGCGCAACCGCTCCCACCAGCGACCGACCAGCCACGGCAGCAACAGGATCAAGGGCAACCACAAGCCGAGGATCGTGCCGAGGTAGTAATAGAACGGCCTCTGGTGATGCCAGGCGCTGGCGTAACGCCCCACGGTCTGGTGGAAGAGGATCTCGTCGCGATACACGGCGAGCTGCGGATCGCCACGCACTGCCACGGCGACCAGCATCGGCATCAGCCACAGCCCGATGCCCAGCGCAAACGTTGCCGGCGCCAGTGCCCAGCGCCACGCTTCCCCCTCAATGTGCGGGAGTTTCCACTGCCAGCGGCGTGCCAGCGCATACGGAATCAGGATCAGGAACGGCAGAAATCCAACGCCCTTGGTGATCACGCCCAGGCCGGCGGCAAACCCCCCGAGCGCGTACCAACGCCACCCGTCCGCGCGCAACAAGTGACGGCAGAAGCCATACAGCGACAGCGTGATCCAGAAGCACAACACGGCGTCGATCTGCGCCATGTGCGCCTGGAGCGTGAACTGCAGCGTGAAGAGCAGCGCCAGTGCTGCGGTGAAGCCGGACTGACGGTCCCAGAGCCTGCGCCCCAGGTCGTAGACCAGGAACAGCGTTCCGACCGAAGCCAGGAGCGAAGGCAGCAGAAAGGCCAGCCGCAGGGAGCCGGTGAGCGTGTAAAGAGCCGCCACGATCCAGAAGTACGCCGGTGGCTTGTCCGGGTACCAGTCGCCCCCGATCCGGGGAAATAGCCACTGCCCTCCTTCGACCATGTCGCGCGCGATCAGCGCGAAGCGTGGCTCGTCGGCTGGCCAGGGATCCCTGACGCCCAGCCCGGAACCGAGCACCAGCAGCGCGAGTCCGAGAATCCACAGAACGTCGATACCTATCGGGCGTACCGATTGGCGAAAGCCTTGCACGTCCCATTGCGTCAAGATGACGTTCCCCGAGCGGCAGACAGACGGACCGACGGCGAACTATCGCATTTTCCCCTGCATGGAGCGCGGCATGGACACGATCCTGATTCAATCCTTCGGCGTGGTGATCACTCCCTGGAAACTGGTCGGGTACCTGGGAGTGGTGCTCTTCGCAGGGCGCTGGTTCGTCCAGCTTTACGCATCGCGCAAGCGGCGGCAGGTCGTCATGCCGCGCATGTTCTGGTACATGAGCATCGCGGGGAGCCTGCTGCTGCTGAGCTACTTCGTCTTCGGGCGCAACGATTCGGTCGGTATCCTTTCCAACGCATTTCCGTTGAGTGTCGCGCTCTACAACCTCTATCTCGACTTCAAGCAGCGTCCGCCTCCCTGGCTCACTCCTCACTCACACTCAGGTGGAGCCTGGCGCGCGCATTGAGCCAGCGCACGCCCAACAGGTCCACGATCCCGACCCACAGCCGGTTGTGCACGCCGTACTTGGAGAGCCCGAGCGTGCGCGGGCGGTGATTCACCGCGATCGAAACGACATTGCTGCCGGCACGGCGGAACAGAGCCGGCAGGAAGCGGTGCATGTGATCGAATGCGGGCAGCTCCAGGAAAGCCTCGCGCTGGAACACCTTGATGCCGCATCCGGTGTCGGGAGTCCCGTCGTGCAGCATCCAGCGGCGCACACCGTTGGCGACTCGCGAGGATATTTTGCGCAGCCACGTGTCGCGGCGCCGGGTGCGCTGCCCCATGATGAGCAGCGCATCGGGATACTGCGCGCGCGCCGCGAGCAGGGTCGGCAGGTCCGCTGGATCGTTCTGGCCGTCGCCGTCGAGCGTCGCGATCCAGGCACCTCGTGCCGCGCGCACGCCTGAGCGCACCGCCGCGCTCTGGCCGCTGCGAACGGAGTGCCGCAACACCCTCAGCTCATCGAGCCCCGCCGCGCGCGCCGACAACAGTTCCGCCGCGGTGCCGTCGGTGCTGCCGTCGTCCACGAAGATCATTTCGAAGGCGAAACGCCCGCGCAGGACCGCTGCGATCTCGCGAGCCAGCGGCGCGACGTTGCCGGCTTCGTTGCAGGCGGGGACGACCACGGAAACTTCGGGTGTCATGGGATGCGAGACGCGGCGACGGACGACGAAGTTCCCAAAGACACCTGCCTTCCTTATGCTCGGCCCATGGAATGCCGCAGCGAACACGCCGGCCACGCCCACCGCGGACACGGCCACGCGCGTCATGGGCATGACAGTCACGGTCACGGCCACGCGCATCACCCGCACGCTGGCGGTCACGGCGGCGCGCAGGATTCGCGCAGCCTGTTCTGGGCCTTTGCGCTGACGGGCGGCTTCGCCCTGGTCGAGCTGGCCGGCGGCCTGTACGCCAATTCCCTCACGCTTCTTGCCGACGCCGGGCACATGCTCACCGACGCGGGTTCCCTGGCGCTCGCCTGGCTGGCCCTGCGCTTTGCGAACCTGCCGTCGGATCGCCGACGCACCTACGGCTACCAGCGGCTGCAGGTGCTGGCGGCGTTCGTCAACAGCCTGCTGCTGCTCGCGGCGGTGGTGTGGCTGGTGATCGAATCGATCGAGCGACTACGCAACCCCAGCCCCGTTTCCGGTGTGGTCCTGCTCGCCATCGCCGGCGGCGGCCTGATCGTCAACCTCGCGGCGCTCACCTTCCTCAGGCGCGGCGATAGCAGCAATCTCAACCTGCGTGCGGCGTACCTGCACGTCGTGAGCGATGCGCTGGGATCGGTCGCGGCCCTGGCCGCGGGCGCCATCGTCATGGCGACCGGATGGATGCAGATCGATCCGGTGCTCGCGCTGCTGGTCGCGGCGCTGATCGTGCGTTCGGCGTGGAGCCTGCTCAAGCAGTCGGCGCACATCCTGCTCGAGGGCACGCCCGACTGGCTGGACATCGACGAGTTGCAGCGCGAGCTGCGCGAGAGCGTCGCCGGAGTGATCGACGTGCACCACGTGCACGTCTGGTGCATCACCACGCAGCAGCCACTGGTGACCCTGCACGCGCACGTGCAACCCGATGCGGCCACCGCCACGGTACTGGCCGAGATCAAGCAATTCCTGGCCGCGCGCTACGGCCTGGACCACTCGACCATTCAGCTCGAACCCGCCGATTGCGCCGACACGGCGCGCGCCGCGATCTGATAAGCAGCCTCCAGCTCGCGTTCCATGTGCCGCTGCAGCCGCACGACGCCGGCTTCGTCCACGTCGCGTGCCACCTGCACGGGTGCGCCCGCAGCGAGCACGATGCGCGTGAAGGGCCTGGGAATGACGAACCGGTCCCAGGTACGCAGCACCCATGCGCTGCGCGCCGCGAAGGCGAGCGGCAGGAGCGGCGCACCGGATAGCTGAGCCATCTTCACGACGCCCGGCTTGAACTCGGAGCGTGGTCCGTTGGGCCCGTCGGGCGTGGCCACTGGCGAGATCTGCTCGCGCTTCACGGCTTTGCAGATCGCGCGCAGTGCCTCCGAGCCACCCGACGTCGTCGAGCCGCGGAACACGATGCCACCCCCAATCGCGCGCGCGATACCGGTCGGCACTTCACCATCCACCGAGGCGCTGATCAGCCAGCCGATCTTCGCGCCACGATCGATGAGCTGTCGCAAGTACTTCCACGTCAAGAGCTGGTGACGATGCCAGTAGCAGAACACCACGGGCTTGCCATGCAGCACCCGCTCTTCGACGTGCTCTGCTCCGATCACGCGCTCGATGCGGCAGGTCCACCAGAAGAATTTCACGATGCTGACGCCGAGCGGTACGGCGATCCAGTAGAGGAGCCGGCGACCCAGCGTCATCTGGCGCTGCGAGCGGCTCCCCCGCTTGGTGTTGCGCCAGCGGCGAGTCGGAACGGCCTCGCCTTCGCCCGCGACGCCGCCGGGCGAGGCCGCCTGCGTCGGGACTGCGTTCTCCCCGCTTCGCGCCTGCTCCGTCACGTGGCACCCTTCTCCGCCGGACTCCTGCGCGAATAGTAGTCCGGATAGTCCGGCGTGAGGCCCTTGAAGCGGCGGTGGATCCACAGGTACTGGTCCGGGACGCGGCGTACCTGGGCCTCGATCAGCGCGTTGAAGCGTGCGGCGTCCGCCACCGCGTCTCCGCTCGGAAACCCCTCGAGCGCGGGATGGATCACCACGCGGTATCCCGCACTGCCCGACAGACGCTCGACGAAATAGGGGAGCACCGCAGCTCCCGTCATCCGCGCCAGGCGCGAGGTCGCCGTGTTGGTTGCAGCGGGAATGCCGAAGAAGGGCACCATCTGCGCACCCTTCTTGCGATAGCTCTGGTCCGGCGCATACCACACGGGCTCGTTTGCGCCGAGCGCCGAAACCAGCGTGCGCACGTCGTCGCGCGGAATGGCGCGCTTGGCGTGGCGGCTGCGCTCGCTCAGGAGGAACCTGGCGAGCACGGCGTTGCGCGAGGGCCGATACATGATGTTCGTCTCGCGGCGCGCGCAGATCGACCGTGCTCCGATCTCGAGTGTCGTGAAATGCGCGCTGAGGAGTATCGCTCCGTGTCCGCCGGCCAGCGCGCGGTCCAGATGCTCGAGACCGTCGATCTGAGTGAGCCGCCGGATGCGCTCATCGCTGCTCCACCAGGTGATGGCGGTCTCGAACAGCGCGATGCCGACGCTGCGAAAGTGCTGAGCCAGGATGCGTTCGCGCTCGTCGGGCGCAAGCTCCGGGAAGCACAACTCGAGGTTGCGCCGCGCGATCCTCACGAATCGCAGAGGCAGCCAGCGCAGGAGTGTGCCCAGCGCACGGCCGAGGGCGACGAGGAACGCAAACGGCAGCGGCTCGAACAGCCGCAGCACGCCGAGCGCGACCCAGGTGGGCCAGTAACGCGGCGCCGCCAGTGCCAGGCGCGAACTCATGCCGCATCCTTGCGATAAGGGTCCGCGTCGGTGCGTTTGAAGCGCTTGTAGGTCCAGAGGTACTGCTCGGGGCAGCGACGCACGTGCTCTTCGATCAGCGCGTGGAAGCGCGCGGCGTCCTGCAGCGGATTGCCCGAGGGAAAGTTCTCGAGCGGCGCACCGATGCGCATGAGATAGCCCGAGCCATCCGCGAGACGCTCGGGAAAATAAGTGAGCACGGGCGCGCCCGAGATCTGCGCGATGCGCGAGGTGGCGATGTTGGTCTCGGCCGGCACGCCGAAGAACGGCACCAGGGCCGCCGAGCGGCCTTCCTCGCGCTGATCGGGCGCGTACCACATGGTGAGGTTCTGCTTCAGGCTCTGCAGCAGCTCACGCACGCTGTCGCTAGAAACCACGCGAGCAGCGAGCCGAGCGCGGCTGCGTAGGGAGAGTTCCGCGATCAGTGCGTTGCGCGGTGTTTGGTACATCACGGCAGTTGGGGTTGCCCGGGTGAGTGCGCGGGCGCCCATCTC
>DASTQG010000034.1:0-13258 GCA_035761885.1 Steroidobacteraceae bacterium
GCCGGTGGTCGTGTCCGACTCGCCGCACTTGGCCGCGATCCACAGTTCCGACAGGTCGCATTCCACGCGCACCTGCTCGCTGGCGTGGTGCACGAATTCCTTGGCGCGCCGTGAAGCTGCCGCCACCGTTGCGATGTCGCCGTTGTTCTCGATCGCGAAGCCCGCGACCGGCTTGCCGGTCGCCGCGATGCCCTCGACGATGCGCTGCGTCCAGCCGGGCTCGATGCCGATCACGATGCAGGCGGCAACGTTCGGGTTCGCGCCCGTGCCGATCATGGTCCGAAAGTGCAGTTCCAGGTCCGCGCCGAACTGCAGCCGCCCGTAGGCGTGCGGCAGGGCGAGCGTGCCCTGGATGTGATGCGCGACGGCCTCGCAGGCCGCGTTGGAGATGTCGTCGACCGGAAGGATGGCCACGTGATTGCGGATGCCGACGCGGCCGTTCTCGCGGCGGTAGGCCCAGATCTCGTTGCTCATGCCGCGGCCTACCAGCGCTTGGTCTTCAGGTTGTGGATGTGCACGTGCTCCCCCTTGGCGATCGGTGCGATCACGCGGCCGATGTCCTCGCCGTACTTGATCACGGTGTCGCCGGCCTTCAGGTCGGTCAGCGCCACCTTGTGCCCCAGCGGCACGGGCTGGCGGGCCTGCATGCGGAACTCCGAGTCGTCCTCGGTGGTGACGCACAGCATGTCGGTGCCGGCCTGCAGGTTCTCGACCACGACCACGCCGACGTTGTCGCGCCGGTCGTGGACGAGCAGGTGAGGTTGGGTCACGGAGGGCGAGGCGCTGGGCGCGCCGCGGCGCTTCAACGCCGCGGCGCGCAGGAGATGCTCAGTTCTTGAGCGTTCCCTTCTGTTTCGCGACGTGGGTCGCGATCGCATCCATGAGCGGCGGCGAGAGGCAGTCGTAGGGCTCGAGTCCCAGTTCCTTCAGGCGCGCGCGCACCGCGGCCATCTGCGAAGGCGGGGTGCCGGATTCGATGATCGAGGACACGAATGCGGCGAACTCGGGCGCCGCCCAGCCCTTGTCGCTCGAAAGCTCCGTGTGCACGAAGTCGAAGCCGTAGAACGGGTGCTGCTTGTTCTCGATGCGCCCGTACATGTGCACGCCACAGCCCACGCACGCATGGCGCTGGATCGCCGCTGCCTCGTCCACTACCTTGAGCTTGTGCGCGTTCTGGCTGACGTTCAGCTTGTCGCGGCCGATCACGGCCACGACGGAAAAAGTCGCTCCCTGCGGTTTCCAGCACTTGGTGCAGCCGCACGCGTGGTTGTATGCGACATTGCCTTCCAGGCTCACCGTCACCGGGCTCTGTGAGCACTTGCACTTGAGCGTGCCGCCCGCAAATTTCGCGGCACCCGCCTGGATGCCGTTGTCCACGGAAGGATGGATGGAAATTGCCATGACCGCTGCTCCCCTGGCAGTTTGGTATGAGTCGTCGAGTCTACGCCGACTGCCCATACGGGTCTCGGCTCGGCGGGGCGGGCGGCGCGGGGCCAGGTGTCAACCAAGGGAGGACTGGGCCGTTAGACTAAGGTCGGGCCACAATGAAACCACCGCCGCAGGTAGGCGCAACACCATGGACGACCTACCGTTTTCGGCCGCTTGCGAGCGCAACAAGGAGCCGATCCTTGCGGTCCTGCGCGTCGCCCTGGAGGCCTCGAATCGCGTGCTGGAGATCGGTAGCGGCACCGGCCAGCACGCCGTCCACTTTGCCCGCAACCTCCCGCACCTGGTCTGGCAGCCGACCGATCGCAGCGACTATCTGCCGGGACTGAGGGCGCGCATCGCGGCCGAAGGACCCCCGAACCTCCTGCCCGCGATCGAGCTCGACGTGCGCCACCGGCCCTGGCCGGTCGAGCCGCCCGACGCCGTCTTCACTGCCAATACCTTCCACATCATGTCGTGGCCGGAAGTCGTCGCTTTCTTCGAAGGCCTGCACGATGTGCTCGCGCCGGAAGGGTTGCTCGCAGTCTACGGTCCCTTCAACTATGACGGCGAATTCACGGCGCCGAGCAATGCGGCCTTCGATGCGCAGCTGCGCGAGCGGGATCCGTTGAGCGGACTGCGCGACATCGAAGCGGTGCACCGCTTGGCGAGTTCCCACGGCCTGCGCCGGCTCGCCGATCACACGATGCCGGCGAACAACCGCCTGGCCCTGTGGCGTCGAATCGGAGGCTGAACGTTGAATGATGCGCTCGTGATCGGCGCCGGCGCCGCCGGCCTCGCCGCGGCTGCGCACCTCGCGGCACACGGTCGAACGGTGCTGGTTCTGGAGGCACGCGATCGCATCGCAGGACGGTGCTTCTCCATCGCCAGCGATGCATCGCTGCAAGACGCCGGATGTCCGCCGGAGCTGCCGGCGGAGCTCGGCGCGGAGTTCGTGCACGGCGCGGCGCAGGGCACGGCGCAGATCATGCGTCGACATGCGATCGTGGCGATCGATGCCGCCGAGGAGCGCTGGCTCGTGCAAGGCGGGCGGCTGGCCCCGGCGAACGATGCCTTCGAAGAGATGGTGCATGCCTTCGCGCGTGCGCGACCGCGTTGGCTCGGCCGCCGCGACGAACCCTTCGCGGATTTCCTGGCGCGCTTCGACCGGCGGTCGTTGTCCCCGAACGCGCGGCAGCTCGCGCTCCGGCTCGTGGAGGGATTCGACGCCGCGGATCCCTCACGCGTGAGTGCACGCGAGATCGTCGAGGAATGGACGAGCGACAGCGTGCTCGGCGAGAGGCAAGCTCGACCGCTGGGTGGCTACGGTGCGCTCTGTGACGCGCTTGCCGGCGAGCTGGCGGCGCAGGGTGCGCAGGTCCAGCTGCGAACCGTCGTGCAACGTGTTCTCTGGCGACGCGGTGAAGTCGTCGTCGAAGCAACGAGCGACCCGGGAACCCGGCTTCGCACGCACACCTACCGCGCGCGCCACGCGGTCGTCACCGTGCCGCTCGGAGTCCTGCAGTTGCGCGCGGGCGAGGAGGGGCCCATCGAGTTCGATCCGCCGCTGCGCAAACAATGGGCGCTGGAGCATCTCGAGGCGGGCCCCGTGGTAAAGCTCGTGCTGGAGTTCGCCCGCGCGTTCTGGGAGGAGGCCGCGCGCGGCCGCTATCGCAATGCTGCGTTCCTTCTCGCGCCCGGCAGGCGCTTCCCGACGTTCTGGACCGGCCTGCCGCTGCGCATTCCGCGCATCGTTGCATGGGCGGGCGGACCGCGTGCCTCCGCGCTCGCCGGGCTCGGCCGCGATGCGCTCGCGAAGATCGCGGTTGCAGACCTCCTGGCGATTCTCGAATGTCCGGCGGCTCGCGCGCGCGAGCTGCGCTCGGTGCATTTTCACGACTGGCAGGCGGATCCGTTCTCGCGAGGCGCCTACAGCTACGTGCGCGTCGGTGGGGACGGCGCGCGCAGGCGGCTCGCGGCACCGCTCGCGCGAACGCTGTTCTTCGCAGGGGAAGCCACCGATTGGCAGGGAGAGGCGGCGACAGTCTCGGGCGCCATCGCGAGCGGAGAGCGAGCGGCCCGCGCGGTGCTGCGCAACGAATCGCGGCGCGGTTCGTAACTGGCCGCTTCGCGGTTGGTTCCCGCTTCAGCGCCACTCGTCCCGCGGCGCGCACTCGCGCCACCGCTTGTGTTACAGGTTCACCTTGCCACTGGAGGCCGAGGTGATTCCCGATGCGAAACATCGTTGCCGCGCTGCTTGCCGCTCTCGTGCTTCCAAACGGCGCGGCGCTCGCGCAGGGCGGCGCGCACGAGTTCGCGCTGACGCAGCTCAAGCCCGACGTCTACCTGCTGCAGCGGCCCAATCCGCTGCGCATGCCGGTCGAAGGCAACGTCGTGTTCATCGTCAACGAGGCGGACGTCGTGGTCGTCGACGGCGGCAGCCTGCCGCTCGCGGCCGAGAACGCCATCAAGCAGATTCGCAGTGTCACGAACAAGCCGGTCTCGGTGCTGGTGAACACGCATTGGCACGGGGATCACAACTTCGGCAACCAGGTCTACCGCGAGCAGTATCCCGGGGTGCGCATCGTGAGCCACGAGAACACGTGGCGCTACCTGGCAAGTGAGAAGAACGCCAAGGACATCGCCGACCTGCCGGGCCAGCTCGACGCGAATCTCGTCTCGCTGCGCGAGTTGAAGGCCTCGGGTGACTGGAACGAGCGGCGCGAGCTGCTCTTGTCCGACGTGCAGCTCGATCGCAAGGAGGTCACGCGCATCCGTGCGACTCCGCCCGATCTCACGTTCACCGACGGGCTGGTCCTGCGACGCGGCGCGCGCGAAATCCACATCCGGCACCCGGGCAAGGCCAATACCGACGGCGATGTGATCGTCTGGCTGCCGCGCGAGCGCATCGTGGTCAGCGGCGATATCGTGGTGTGGCCGACGCCGTTTGGTTTCGGCAGTTTTCCGCGCGAATGGATCCAGACGCTCGAGGTCATTCTCGCGCTCGAATACGAGATACTGGTGCCGGGCCATGGCGATGTGCAGCGTAACGGCGAGTACCTCCGGCTGCTGCAGCGCACGCTCGCGAGCCTGCGCGAGCAGGCAGCCGGTGCGGTCGCGAAGGGGCTGGACCTGGAAGCCACGCGCAAGGTGATGGACACCAGTTCCTTCGAGCGCGAATTCGTCGGCGAGGATGCAATGAAGAAACGCATGTTCGACGCGTTCTGGATGACACCGATCGTGCGTCAGGCCTGGCTGGAAGCGAGCGGCAAGGAAATCCGCCAGGACGAGCTGCAGTAATCGGGCAGGTCGCGGGCCCACGGTCCGGCCTGCGCCGCGGGGCGTTTGAAAAAATTGCTCGCCGGCAAGCGCTGCCTCCGTCACGGCCTGGCGAGTTTCATGCGCCGACTGAGACGTGATTAGGGGATTTCCGGAGCAACGGGGGTCACGATTGCGGTGAGACTGCGCGCACCGCTGCAACACCTCGTGCGTTACACCATGCGTACCCAAAGCCGTCCCGCCATCAAGAGCCTCCTGCGCGACCTGTTCGGCGAGGAGCGCACCTTCGCCATGGACGCGTTCGTGTGTGAAACGCCTTTCGAGCTCCAGAAGCTGCGCTCGGCGGTGATGCGCGGTGACCGGACGATGCTGGCGGAGCTGGCGTACAAGCTGCGCGGAGCCAGCGCTCGCGTCGGCGCTCAGGCGCTGGCACAACAGGCGGCGCAGCTGCAAATGCTCGTGAACGAGGGCGCGGCGAGCGCGATCCTTTCCACGGTGCTGCAGCGTTTGCAGGTTGCCTTCGTCGTGATCGCGCCGCAGATGCGCGCGCACCTGCGTGAGCTCGCCCGCCTGCGGGTGTAGAAAGCGCCTCTCCGAAAAGGGGACAGTCCCCATTTCCGAGGCGGAAATGCAGGACAGTCCCCAGCCTCAGCGCTGGACCACGAGATCCTGGGCTTCCGGGTGTGATTTCAGCCAGTGCTGCACGTACGAACACGTGGGCACGACTTGCATTCCCTTCTCACGCGCGTACGCCATCGCAGCCTGAACCAGCGCATCGCCGACGCCGCGTCCCTTGAGCGTGGGTTGCACCCCCGTGTGCACCAGCTCGAGCACCCGAGGGGAGCGCTGCGCATAAGTCAGCTCGCCTTCACCCTCCGGCAAATGCACGGCGAAGCGCCGGTTAGCCGGCTCATGTACGACGTCGACCACGACCTTTCTCCCGCCAGATCGTCCCAGCATCATAGAATATCCACATGACGGAAGTGTTCGGAATAGACGCCAACGCCTTCGCCCGGCTGCAGTTCGCGTTCACGATCAGCTTCCACATCATCTTTCCCGCCTTCACGATCGGTCTCTCGGCGTTCATCGCGACGCTGGAGATCGCCTGGGTGCGCACCGGACGCGAGCACTATCACGTGCTGGCGCGCTTCTGGACCAAGGTGTTCGCGGTCTCCTTCGCCATGGGCGTGGTGTCCGGCATCGCGATGTCGTACCAGTTCGGCACCAACTGGAGTCGCTTCTCGGAAGTCGTGGGCAACGTGATCGGTCCGCCCATGGGCTACGAAGTGCTCACCGCGTTCTTCCTCGAGGCCACGTTCCTCGGCGTGATGCTGTTCGGCTGGAATCGTGTGCCGCGCTGGCTGCACGTCACCTCCTGCGTCGTGGTCGCGCTCGGCACCTGTCTCTCGGCGTTCTGGATCCTGTCGGCGAACAGCTGGATGCACACACCCACCGGGCACGTGATTCGCGATGGCATCGCCTATCCCGTGAACTGGTTCGAGATCATCTTCAATCCGAGCTTCCCGTACCGCCTCACCCACATGGTGATCGCCGCGTACCTCACGACCGCGCTCGTGATCCTGTCGGCGGGCGCGCGCTACCGCCTCACGGGGCGGTTCGAGCCCGAAGCGAAGACCATGATCCACATGGGGCTCGCGGCACTGCTGCTGCTCGCGCCGCTGCAACTGTTCGTCGGCGATCTGCATGGCCTGAACACGGCGAAACACCAGCCGGTGAAGGTCGCGGCGATGGAAGGGCACTGGGACAGCTCAGGACCGGCGCCGCTGCTGCTCTTCGCCGTGCCGGACATGAAGAATGAAAAGAATCACTTCGAGATCGGCATTCCGAAGGGCGCGAGCTTCATCATCACGCACGACGTCGAGGGACGATTTCCTGGCCTGAAGGATTTCCCGCCCGAGGATCGGCCCGGCGTTGCGCGCGTGTTCTTCGCCTTCCGTCTCATGGTGGGGATAGGCCTCACGCTCATCGCGCTCGCGATGTTCGGAGGGTGGCTGTGGTGGCGCGGCAAGGTTCTCGATCATGCGTTGTTCCTGAAGCTGGCGGGGCGCACCTGGCCGCTGGGATTCATCGCCATCCTCTCCGGCTGGATCGTCACCGAGTCCGGACGGCAACCCTGGGTTGCCTGGGAAATCCTGCGCACGGCGGACGCCAGCTCGCCCGTGTCCGCCGGCGTCGTCGCCACTTCGCTCGTGCTGTTCGTGCTCGTGTACGGCGTCGTGTTCTCGATCGGCATCGGGTTCATTCGCAAGATGATCCGCAAGGGGCCGGTCCCCGTGGCGCTCGCGCCGCCGCGCGAAGATGCACTCTCCAATCGTCCGCTCGCCGCCGCCGAGTCGGCCGTGCGCGGTGAGGAGGCGCCGTGATCCCGGACCTGCCGTCGTTGCAGATCATGTTGCCCGTGATCTGGGCGCTGATCATCGGCACCGCGGTGGCCCTGTATGTCGTGCTCGATGGCTTCGACCTGGGCGTGGGCATTCTCTTTCCATGGGTGACCGAAGAATCCGAGCGCGACCAGATGATGAACTCGGTTGCGCCGTTCTGGGACGGGAACGAGACCTGGCTGGTCCTGGGCGGGGCCGGATTGTGGGTCGCGTTTCCGAAGGCGTTCGCCGTCATCATGCCCGCCGTCTATCTGCCCGTGACCGTGATGCTGCTCGCGCTCGTGTTTCGCGGCGTCGCGTTCGAGTTCCGCTGGGTGGCGAAGCCGCACCATCATCGCTGGGATGTCGCATTCGCCGCGGGCTCGACAGTCGCGGCATTCGCCCAGGGTCTGGTGCTGGGCGCCTTGCTTCAAGGCATCGATGTGCGTGACGGGCAGTTCGCCGGCGGCACCTTCGATTTCCTCACGCCTTTCTCTCTATTGTGCGGAGTGGCGCTGGTGGTGGGCTACGGTTTGCTCGGCGCCACCTGGCTCATGATGAAGACCGACGGCAAGGTCGAGGAGCATGCGCGTCGCTTCGGCCAGCCCCTGCTCGCCGCGCTGATGGCGTGCATCGTCGCCGTCAGCATCTGGACGCCGCTCGTGCTGCCCCGAGTGGCCGAGCGCTGGTTCTCGCTGCCGAACTTCTACCTGCTCTCGCAGGTGCCGCTGCTCACGCTGCTGCTCGCCTGGTCGTGCCGCCGGGGCATCCGCCGCGGCAAGACCTACCAGCCCTTCATGTCGGCGATCGGACTCTTCCTGCTGGCCTACGTGGGCCTGGTGATTTCGAACGTGCCGTACCTCGTGCCGCCGATTCTCACCGTGTGGGACGCCGCGGCCGATCCGTCCTCGCAACTCTTTCTGCTCGTGGGCACGTGCCTGTTGCTGCCGATGATTCTCGGCTACACGTTTTTCCAGTACTGGGTGTTCCGCGGTAAAGTACGGCACGGCGAGGGATATCATTGAACCAAGGAGAGCAGCATGGCCAGGTACGGCAAGAAAGCTTCCCGCAAGGTCGAGAAAGCGATGCGCGAGCGCAAGCGCGGCACACTGCGCAGCGGCCGCTCGGGCAAGAAGGTCACCAGTCGCAAGCAGGCGATCGCGATCGGCCTGTCGCAGGCACGCCGCTCCGGCGCCAAGGTGCCCAAGAAACGCGCTTCCTCGGGTAAGCGCGCCTCCTCGCGCAAGAAGAAGTAGCGCCGGCGCGCGTCAGCTCACGAGGCGCGCGCTCAGGTTGATCGTGGTACCGGCGAGGGCTTTCGACACAGTGCAGTTGCGCTTGGCGTCCTCGGCGATCGTCGCGAACTTCGCCGCATCGATGCCCGGCACCTGCGCCTCGGTCTTCAGATCGATGCGGCTGATCGCGAATCCCTCGCCGGCCTTGTCCAGATGCACGTCCGCGGTCGTGGAGATGCGCTGCGGCGGATGTCCTGCACGGCCGAGCGCGAACGACAGCGCCATCGAAAAGCAGCCGGCGTGCGCCGCCCCGATGAGTTCCTCCGGGTTGGTGCCCACGCCGTTTTCGAAGCGCGACCCGAAGGAGTAATCGCCTTCGAACGCGCCGCTGCCGAGTTTCACGCGGCCCTTGCCGCCGGGAATGCCGCCCTGCCATACCGCTTCGGCCCTGCGAACTACCATGACACGCTGCTCCTTTGGGTTAACATTCGCCGAATGTCGTCCATACACTCCACATCGATCCTTTGGATCAGGGGCCTCACCAAGACCTACGCCTCCGGCCTCACCGCACTCGAGCCCATCGATCTCGAGATCCGCAAGGGCGAAATCTTCGCGCTGCTCGGCCCCAACGGGGCGGGCAAGACCACGCTGATCAGCATCGTCTGCGGCATCGTAACGCCGAGCGGCGGCAGCGTGCGCATCGACGGTCACGACATCCTGCGCGACTATCGTGCCGCGCGCTCCATCGTGGGCCTGGTGCCGCAGGAGTTGTCGACCGATACCTTCGAGACCGTCTGGGCGACCGTGAGTTTCAGTCGCGGGCTGTTTGGCCGCCCTCCCGACCCCGCGCTGGTCGAGAAGATCCTGCGGGACCTTTCCCTGTGGGAGAAGCGCAAGGAGAAGATCATGACGCTCTCCGGCGGCATGAAGCGGCGCGTGATGATCGCCAAGGCGCTTTCGCACGAGCCGCAGGTGCTGTTCCTGGACGAGCCCACCGCGGGGGTCGACGTGGAGCTGCGCCGCGACATGTGGGACCTGGTGCGCGACCTGCGCGCGGGCGGCGTAACCATCATCCTTACCACGCACTACATCGATGAGGCCGAGGAAATGGCCGATCGCATCGGCGTCATCCACAAGGGCAAGCTGATCGTGGTGGAGGAGAAGACGCAGCTCATGAAGAAGCTCGGCAAGAAGCAGCTCACGGTCAACCTGGCCGAGCCGATGACGAGCATTCCCGCGGAACTGGCCGAGTGGCCCCTGGAATTGCGGGCCGACGGCCACGAGCTCGAGTACACGTTCGATGCGAGCCGCGAACACACCGGCGTCGCGCAGTTGCTCGAGCGCCTCTCGCAGCTTCGCATCGGTTACAAGGACATCAACACGCACCAGAGCTCGCTCGAAGACATCTTCGTGAGCCTGGTGAGCGAGCGCGCATGACCACTCAGGTAATGAAATTCAACCGCCACGGCGTGTGGGCCATCTACAAGTTCGAGATGGCGCGCGCGGCACGCACACTGCTGCAGAGCCTGGTCACTCCTGTGATCACCACCTCGCTGTACTTCGTCGTGTTCGGCGCAGCCATCGGGGCGCGCATGACGGAGGTGGACGGCGTGCAGTACGGCGCGTTCATCGTGCCGGGCCTGATCATGCTGTCGCTGTTCACCGAGAGCATCTTCAACGCGTCCTTCGGAATCTTCTTTCCGAAGTTCACGGGCACGATCTACGAGCTGCTGTCCGCCCCGGTGTCGTACCTGGAGATCGTGCTCGCCTACGTGGGAGCCGCCGCGACCAAGTCGGTGATCCTCGGCACCATCATTCTCGCCACCGCTTCGCTGTTCGTGCCCATCGAGATCCTGCATCCGTTCTGGATGATCGCTTTCCTGTTGCTCACCGCGACCACTTTCAGCCTGTTCGGCTTCATCATCGGCATCTGGTCCAAGGGCTTCGAGCAGCTGCAGTTCATCCCCATGCTGGTCGTCACGCCGCTCACTTTCCTCGGTGGCGCGTTCTATTCGATCAGCATGCTGCCGCCGAACTGGCAGACCGTCACCCTGTTCAACCCGGTCGTGTACCTGATCAGCGGCTTTCGCTGGAGCTTCTACGGGACGTCGGATGTGAGCGTGGGCGTGAGTCTCGCCATGACGCTCGGCTTTTTCCTGGCATGTCTCGCCGTGGTCGGCTGGACGTTCAAGACGGGTTTTCGGCTCAAGAACTGACGTCGGAGTGCGCCGTCGCCGGTGTGGCAACGAGCGCACGCAGACGCAACATCGCGGTGACGCCGAAAGCGGGACCGGCCGCAAGCGCAGCCAGCGTCGCCGGCCACCCGAATGCGTCGGCTGCGATGGGTGCGAGCTGGATCGTGATGCAGGTGAGCAGAAAGCCCAGTGCGGTCTGCAAAGTCAGGAGGCTGCCGGAGAGGTCCGGCGGCGCCAGATCCGAAACCACGGCGGAGAACTGCGCGGAATCCGCAATCACCGTCGCACCCCAGAACAGCACCAGAACGAACGTGAGCCAGGGCGCCCAGCCGTAAGTCGCGGCGGTCGCGAGAGCCGCCGTCCCGCTGGCCACCATGGCGAGCGTTGCTACCTCGATCTTGCCGATGCGATCGGCGACCACGCCTGCCAGCACGCAGCTCAAGCCACCGATGCCGATGGCGCAGAACGCGGTGAGCTTGGCGAAGTCGCTGGCGGCCTGCGGAGCCAGGTGCAGCGCGTAGGCCGGCAGCAAGGCAACGCCGATCCACGCCCACATCACGTAGAGCTCCCACATGTGACCGAAGTAGCCGAAGAAGGCGAGGCGGATACGCCGGTCGGTCCACGCGGTGAGGATGGCCGCTGCGCGGAACGCCGCTGCGCGCGCATGCAGGGGTCCGAGCTTCGTGCCGAGCACGATCACGGCGCCGGCCAGCGCCAGTAGCGTGGTGACGACGATCGTCGGTCGCCAGTCGGCGCCGCCGAGGAGTGAGATGAGGTGCGGCGAGGCGGCGCCGACCGTGAGAGCGCCGATCAAAAGACCGACGAGGAATCCGCGGTCGCGCTGTCCCCAGCCAACCGCGATCTTCATGCCGACCGGATAGACGCCCGCGAGCAGCGCGCCGGTCGCCGCGCGCAGTGCGATCGCGAGTCCGTGTCCCACCGGCACGAACAACAGCAGTGCGTTCGCGACGGCGGCAAGCAGGGCGCACAGTGCGAACACGCGGCGCGGGTCGTAACGATCCGCGACCCCCGAAACCGCGATCGCGAGCGCTCCGATCACGAAGCCGCCTTGCACAGCGCTTGCGAGCATCGCCTGTCGCGCCGCGGAAAGCGAAACCTCGCGGACCATGTCGGGTAGCACGGCGGCTGCCGAGAACCACAGGCTCATGGCCGCGAACTCGGCGATCACGAGCAGGGTGACTGAGCGTCGCTTGTCCGGCGGCGATTGCATGGCCGGCATTGTAGCCGGCCGCCCCGCCCGCGATGATCTCAGCTCTGGGCGCCCAGGCCGCGCGCCTTGTAGTCATCGTGGGGCGCGAAGACCTTGAAGAGTTTCGAGGTGCGGAAATGCACCAGCATGCGCATGTTGAAGAAATGCATGAAGCCGAGCACCACCACGACGAGCCCGACCTTGGTGCTGAGGAACTCGAACGCGCCCACGAGATCCCTGGGCTTGACGCCGTAGCGCAGGGCGAGCGCCACGAAGCCGATGTTGACCAGGTAGAAGCCGACCAGCAGCAGGTGGTTGATCGAGTCGGCGAGGGCTTCCTGGCCCTGGAAATTCTCCACGAGGAAGACGCGGCCGTTTCGGTTGAGACTGCGGCCCACCCACACGGTGATGGCGAGGCTCAGGAGCAGGTAGACGACGTAGGTTGCGACCATCATGACGGCTTCTCCTCTTCTCGTGTATAGTTAGCTACGAGGCTAATTATTAGCCGTGCTTAAATAGTTAGTCAATAGGCTAAATATAGGAAACATGACGTGAGTCTCGATCGGGTGTTCGAAGCGCTGTCCTCTACGGTCCGCCGCAAGATCCTGGCCTACCTGTCGGCCACGGACCTGACCGCCGGCGAGATCGCCGATCGCTTCGACATCTCCAAGCCCTCGGTCTCCAAGCACCTGTCGGTTCTCGAGAACGCCGGCCTGGTGCGCAGCGAGCGCCACGGGCAGTTCATTCACTACAGCCTGGTGCGGGACAACCTGGTCAACACGCTGAACGGGTACGTGCAGGAAGTCTGCCCGGTGTCCAAGCCGCTGAAGCGCGAAAGCAAGGCGCGCGCCGCACAGCGCAGCGAGAAGCCCCGCGCTGAGGTGAAAGCCAAGGGCTGAACGCCCGGCGTGTCACTGCGCGAGGGTGCGAAAGGTCAGCGAGTAGCGCAGTTCCTTGGTCGGCGAGATGGCGTGCTGCCAGCGCCAGCGCGCCTCGCCGGTCATCGAGTATGCCGAGCGCGGCTCCAGATCCAGTGGCGTGCTCCTGACACCGGAACTCTTGCGCGGCGGGTAGGGCCGAAGGCGCATGCGCGCGCGGCCGAGGAGCGAGATTCCCGCAATCGCTTCGAAGTCGGGAACGTCGCGGTGCCAGCCGAGCTGCGTGCCGGGCTGATATTCCGCTATGAGCGCGTGCGTGAAGAGCTCGGCCGGTATCTGCGTCCATCGTGCGACGCGCTCGCGGATCGGGTGGAGGAAGGGCGGGATCGGACCTGCGGGCAGGAGCTCCTGGCTACTGAAGTCGTAGCGCCCGCCGAAGCTCACGATGCGCCGCCTGGCCGTGAACTGGCGGTACTGCGCTTCCTTCAGCGGCTGTTCGCGAATCGCGGCGATCAGCTCGGCTTCTTCCACGGCGGAGATGAACTCGTTTTGCAGCCGCATGCCGGGCGGCAGCCAGATGGCGCCGGCGAAAAGTTCTTCCTGGACTCTCATGTCCGCTTGGACTGGTGGTGTCGCGCCCGGTTCGAAAAGGGGA
>DASTQG010000035.1:0-4542 GCA_035761885.1 Steroidobacteraceae bacterium
TTCGACGGCTCGACCTACGATATCCCGGGAATGTTCTGGTATGCGCGCATGATAGTGCGCTTCGGCCAGGAATGAGAACCTGCTCCGACCGGGGCCGGCGCGCAAGCGCCGGCCCCTTTTCTTTCTTCAGGCCGAAAGCACGCTGCCGATCAGGCTGTCGGGAAGATTCTCGAGCCGCTTCTGTGTGTACCGGTAACCCGTCTCGATCGCCTCGTCGAAGGCCTGCCAGTTCAACATGTCGACGCTCTCGAGCGGGGGCTGCAGCAGCAGGTCCGTCTGCTCGCGATGCGCCATGGTCGCGGCCGCGCTGTTGACCATCCCGGCGCGCCACAGGATCTGGAAGATGTTGACGCGCTTCTTCTTGGAACGGAACCAGCTCATTGCCTTCCACAGCCCGGGGACGTCGACGTCGTCGAAATCCGCCGTGAACGCACGGTCCGCCGCCACGTCGATGCCGATCATCGGACCGCGACCGACCTCGCGCATGACGTCGACGGGCAGGTTGTTCATCGCCCCCCCATCGACGTGCACCTCGCTGTTGTGGAAGACGGGCGGCAGCACGCCGGGGATGGCAACCGACGCACGCAGCCAACGCCACAACGGGCCGTTGCGATGCACGGCGATGCGCCCCGTCGTCAGGTTGGAAGAGACGCAGAAGTAGGGCAGCGGCATGTCCTCGATGTCGATCTCGCCGAATTCCTGGCGCAGGAGCCGGCTCACCTTGCGGCCGGACACGAGCGACAGCAGCGGCAGCGTGTAGTCGTTGAGCGGGTTGGTATCGACGAAGGAGCGACGGAAGCGCTCCACCAGTTCCTCGTGCGGCCACTCGTGCGCGATGCCGGCACCGAGGATCGCACCCATGCTCGTGCCGCCGACCGCATCGATCGGTATGCCCGCTTCGCGCAGCGCGCGCACTGCGCCGATGTGCGCGAAGCCGCGCGCGCCGCCGCCCGCGAGCACGAGCCCGACCCCGCGGCCGGTGAGCAGGCGCGCGAGCCGCTCGACGTCGCCCGCGTTGCGTACGTGATGGTGCGCGAGGCCGGGTTGATGCCCGCACCACTTGCGCGCCGCGCCCGCCACCAGTCCGTCGTCGTGCATCAGCACGAGCTCGGCGCGTTGCAGCGTGGTGCGCGACTCGCGATCCGCTGCGAGCAGGCGCCAGGGCGCGGGCGCGGCCGAAGCACGCGCGACCAGCAGCAACGCATCCGCCTGGCGCATGCACAGCTTGCTCCAGGAGGTGAGCCCCGGATCGGCCACGTAGACCACGAACTCGTTGGCCGACTCCACGTTGTGGAACCAGTGGCTGGTGTGCGCGGCGCCGCGCACGCTCCACACGAGTTCAGTGCGCGCGCTGCGGCCGAGCGCCTGCACGAGCTGGGTCGCGAACTCCGCGACGTCCACGTCGATGTCCTGCGGAACGATCGTGAAGGTCTTCGGCATCGAGCGCTTGCCGCGCTGCTGACGCTGCGAGCTCTCCAGCCGTTGCACCGTGAGCTCCGCTATGCGGAACATCGCCTTTGGGTGGTCGAGAAGCAGTGCGTCGAACGCCTTCTTCGAGAAGCGCCCCAGCTCGGTGTCGCGCAGCGCGGTGACGGTGGCGGTGCGCGGCTTGCCGGTGATCATCGCCATCTCGCCCACCGTTTCACCGGCCATCACGCGATTGAGCAGTCGCGTGTGACCGTCGGGCGTGCGCACGAACGCGCCCAGGCAACCGCTGATGACGATGAACATCGCATCCGGTTCATCGCCCGCGTCGAAGAGCTTCATGCCGCCGGGGAGCGAGAACCACTCGATCTCGGCCGCGATCGCGGCGAGCGTCGGCGCATCGAGGCCGCGAAAGAGCTGCAGCGCGCCGAGCATCGAGAGCATGTTGCGACGCTCGATGGCGGTCTCGACGATGGTGTCGTGCTCGAGGCTCATGAGCAGGTCCCGGCCGGGTAACGTATTGTCCCCGCAGGAGAACCGGCTAAACGGACGCCGGTCACAGATTAGTCGATGCGGCGGCGCGACAGCATGCTGCTTGCGCATCCGCAGGCCGTCAAGAACGCGTAAGAGGGCCCTGTGGACGCAGGTTTCGAACTCCAACGACTCGAGCGGCAGCTGCATGCCGACATCGCGCTCGCGCGCCCGATGCAGGTGCGCGTGCTGGCTGCGGATGAAAATGGGCTGGTACTCGGCGCGCCGCTGGAACCGAACGGGAACGACAAGGGCACCGCGTTCGGCGGCAGTCTCTACTCCCTGGCGGTGCTCGCGGGCTGGGCGCTGCTCTCACAGTGGATGCGCTCGCGCGGCATCGATTGCGAGGTCGTGATCCAGGAGTCCGAGGTCGAGTACCTGCATCCGGTGACCGCCGACTTCCAGGCGAAAGTGCGCGCACCGGACGATGCCGCGCTCCAGCGTTGCCTCAGGACGCTGGCGCGCCACGGCCGCGCGCGCATCGAGGTGGAGGTGATCGTCGAGAGCGCGCGGGTCGAGGCCGTGCGCATGCGCGGTCGCTACGTGATCACTTGAGCCCGGTGCCGGGTTTGCGTTATTTGCGTTTGGGTGAAACGCGCAAACAAGCCTGGTCCGGCAGCGACCCCGCGTCCGCCACGCGCCATCGCCGCATCGTTGTCACGACGCATCTACGACGTCGTGCGGGACATTCCCCGCGGGCGCGTCTCGACCTACGGCTGGGTGGCCGAGCGTGCGGGACTTCCCCGGCGTGCCCGTCTCGTCGGACACGCGCTCAGTCAGACCCCTCGGAGCCTGCGCCTGCCCTGGCATCGCGTCATCAATGCCCAGGGACGCATTTCATTTCCGGCCCGCAGCGCGCCCGCGATCGAGCAGCGGCGGCGCCTCGAGGCAGAGGGCGTGGTGTTCGTGCGCGGCCGCGTGAACCTGGAGCGCTATGGCTGGCGTCTCACGCTGGACGAGCTCCTCTGGGCACCGCCGCTGGCCGCTGCAGGCCGCCGCGCCTGATCCGTGCTGCGGCGGCGCCGCTTTGTCGCCGGCCGGAGTCAGCTTCGCGCCTGTCACCCCGAACGGCCCCTTGATACCATCCCCTGGCTCCTGCGAGCGGCTTTCCACACGGGGTGCATGGCGGATGCCCGATCGGTACGTCGTCTTTTCTCACGGCAAGGACAGCGGCCCCTGGGGCAACAAGATCACTGCGATGGCGGAGATGGCGCGAAGCGAAGGCTTCGAGGTCGAATCCGTCGATTACCAGGGTGTCGACGATCCCGCGGACCGTGTCACGCGCCTGCTGAGCTTCTGCAAGGACCTGCGCGGCTCGCTGGTGCTCGTCGGTTCGAGCCTGGGCGGCCATGTCTCGACCGCGGCCTCGCGCCTGTTGCAGGCCAAGGGGCTGTTCCTGCTCGCGCCCGCGTTTTACATGCCGGGTTTCGAGCAGCACACGCCCAAGCCCGCCGAGTGCCCGATCACGATCGTGCACGGCTGGCGCGACGACGTCGTGCCGGTGGAGAACAGCATTCGCTACGCCAAGCAATACAACGCGACGCTGCACATCCTCGACGGGGATCATCGACTGCAGGAGAACATCCAGCAGATCAACTACCTGTTCGAATACTTTCTGGTGACGCTGGAGCCGCACCTGTAGTCGCCCGGCGGGGCGTCCAGCTCAGCTGCCCGATCCGCCACCGCCCATCGTCCTCGAGCTCGAGGTCTGCGACGAAGTCATCATCGATGCTTGCGGCCGCCCCGCCTGCAAGCGGCGTACTGCGACCCGTCACCCGCCCGCGCACCGTGGCCGTCGCACGCGTCACCGAAGTCTCCAGGAACTGCACTCGCACCGCGAGCCGCTGCCTTTCGAACAGCGCCTCGTAATGAGCGCGCACCGCCGCACGCCCGCTGATCGACGGGCCGGTCGGCGGCCTCAGGACGACATCCACGGTGTAGCTGGCGACCACGCCCTCCAGGTTCCCCCGGTTGTCGGCCTCGATGAGCGCTTCCACTGCGGCGCGCACGCGTTTCGCTTCACGATCGAAGGCGGACTCGGGCGCGCCAGCGGTGGGGATTTGGGCGCAGGCTGAGAAAAGGAGTGCGAGCGTGAGCGTTGCCGCGGGCGTTGCCGCAGTGCCGCGAATCTGTTTCATGTCACGAGTACCTGCAAGTGGACCTGCGGCGGGCGATGTAACCACAACCGCCCCTGGCACGCTGCTATCATCATTGTGCAACAGAAGCTCCACAGGGCAGTGCCAGACTTCTCGCCGCCAGTGCGGTGGCGTAACGATAAAACTCAAGGGGTAATCCAATGCTGCAACGACGTGTCAGCGCGACGCTGGTCGCCGCGATTCTGCAGTCGTCGATCGTCCTGGCGGCCAACGCCGCGCAGCCGGTCGACCAGGGGCATTCACTGGAGGCGGATCTGCAGGATGAGCGCGATTCGCAAGTCGAAGGGCTGGCGGCCCGACTGATGGCACAGCAGCCGGTCGGCTGGCGCGACGAAAGCGCAGCGAACGATCCGGTGGTGCGGGTCAAGCTTCTCGGCTTCAACGATTTTCACGGGCAGATCTCGGCGGGCCGCCGCGTGGCCAACCGTCC
>DASTQG010000036.1:0-5536 GCA_035761885.1 Steroidobacteraceae bacterium
GGTACGTTCCGGCGTGCTCACCTCGGTGCACGCATTCGCGACGGATCCGGCGCGCGGAATGTTCGTCCTGGGCTTTCTCATCCTGTGCATCGGCGGAGCCCTGACCCTGTACGCCTGGCGCGCGCCGAAACTCGCGTCCTCCTCGGGCTTCGAGCTGTGGTCGCGCGAGTCCTTCCTGCTCTTCAACAACATCCTGCTGGTGATCGCCGCCGGACTGATCCTGCTCGGCACGCTCTATCCGATCTTCATCGACTGGCTGCAGCTCGGCAAAGTCTCGGTCGGCCCGCCGTACTTCAATCTCGTGTTCCTTGCGCCGACCTTGCCGCTCATCGCACTGCTGGGCGTGGGAATGCATGCCGCCTGGAAGCGTGCGCGCCTGGCCGAGCACCGCCGGCCGCTGTGGATCGGCGCAGCCGCAGCACTCGTGCTCGCCGTGATCGTCGTCGCTTTCGGGTTCGGTCGCGTGCAGCTGATGGCGATCGTCGGACTCACCGCCGCCCTCTGGCTCATGTACTCCTCGCTCCGCGAGCCGATCGCGCGGCTGCGCGCCGGTCACTCGCTGTCGGCGAGCGTGCTCGGCATGTCGATCGCCCATTTCGGCGTCGCGCTGTTCGTCCTCGGCGTGACCGGAGTGGAGAGTTATCGCGTCGAGCGCGACGTCGCGATGAAGCCCGGTGACAGCGTGGAGCTGTCGGGCTACACCTTCACCTTCCGCGACACGCGTAACCTCACGGGTCCCAACTACCTCGCCATCGAGGGCCAGTTCGACGTCAAGCGCGGCGAGCGCGAGGTGGCGACGCTCAGGCCGCAGAAGCGCGTCTACCGCGTGCAGCGCAATCCGATGACCGAGGCCGGCATCGAGGTCGGCTGGACACGCGACCTGTTCGTGGCGATGGGCGAAGACCTGGGCGCCGGCGCGTGGAGCGTGCGGCTGCAGTACAAGCCGCTCATTCGCTACATCTGGCTGGGCGCACTGGTCATGGCGCTCGGCGGGCTCATCGCGATCACGGATCGGCGCTATCGCACGGTGCGCGTGAAGCAGGAAGCGGCTGCAGGCGGCGCGCTGCCGGCCGGCGAGAGCGCCTGACATGTGGAAGTATCTCGCGCCGCTCGCCGGCTTCCTGGTGCTGGCGGTGGCGTTCTATTTCGGGCTGCACCGCAACCCTTCCGTCATTCCCTCGCCGCTGATCGGCAAGCCGGCGCCCGAGTTCAGCCTCCCGGAGCTGCGCGATCCCGCGCGCCAGGTCTCGACCGCGGACTACCGCGGCAAGATGTACCTGCTCAATGTCTGGGCCACGTGGTGCGTCGGCTGTCGGCAGGAGCACGAGACACTGGTCGAAATTGCCAGGTCGAGTCCCGTGCCGATCGTGGGCCTGAACTGGAAGGACGATCGCGAGGCGGCGCTGAGCTGGCTGGATCAGCTCGGCAATCCGTACGTTGCGAACGCGTTCGATGCGGAAGGGCTGGTCGCGATCGACTGGGGCGTGTATGGCGCACCCGAGACTTTCCTGGTCGGTGCCGACGGGCGCGTCCTGTACAAGCACGTCGCGCCGATGACGATGGACGTGTGGCGCACGGAATTCGAACCGCGGCTCGTGCCGACTGCCACCTCGACAGGAGCCTCGCGCTGATGCGCGCGATCCTCGCGGCATTGCTGCTCGCGGCCGGCTTGCTGGCGCACGCCATCGACACCGAGTCGTTCGAGGACCCGCGCCTCCAGGCGCGCTACCAGAAACTCACGTCGGAATTGCGGTGCCTGCAGTGCCAGAGCGAATCCATCGCGGAGTCCAACGCGTTGCTGGCCTCCGACCTGCGCCGCCAGGTACGCAAGATGCTCGAAGAGGGCCGGAGCGACGATGAGATCCGCAAATTCATGACGGATCGTTACGGCGATTTCGTGCTGTATCGCCCGCCGCTCGCGCCACGGACGTGGCTGCTGTGGTTCGCGCCGGCGCTGCTGTTGGGCGTGGGTGGCATCGTGGCGTGGCGCGTCGTCGCGCAGCGCACGCGCCTCCTCGCCACCGATCCGGACGAGCCGGAGGAGGGCGATCGCGCATGAGCGTGTTCGTGCTTCTCGCGGGCTTCATGACGCTGGCCGCCATCGCGGTGATCCTCTGGCCCATGCTCCGCAAGCCTGCAAGCGGTCGACGCTGGCCTGCTGCCGCCATCGCCGCCGTGATCGTGCCTTTACTCGCCGTAACGCTGTACGTTTCGCTGAGCAACTGGGTCTGGGATCCGGACGAGCGTCCGCAGGCGGGCGTGCCGGAAGAGATCGAGCGCATGGTGAGCAGCCTGGAGGCGCGCCTGCGCGGCAATCCGACGGACGTCGAGGGCTGGCTTCTGCTGGGTCGCTCTTACTTTCAGCTCGAGCGCTTCTTCAAGGCGGCCGACGCGTTTCAGCAGGCCTACACGCTCACCCAGGGTCGCAACGTCGATGCCATCATCGGGCTGGGCGAATCGCTCGCCTTCGCGGACCAGAGCATGCTGCTGGGCCGTTCCGCAGATCTGTTCGAGCAGGCGTACGCGTTGTCGCCCGATCATCCGAAGGTGCTCTGGTACTCCGGTCTCATCGCTTACCAGGGCGGTCAGCGTGCGGTGGCCCGCGAACGCTGGGCCCGGCTCGTGGCGCTCGATCCGCCGGCCGAGGTGAAGCGCATCCTGCAGAGCAAGGTCGAGGAAATCGAAGCGGAGCTCGGCGGCAGGGCACCGGGGAGCGCTTCCGCGGCGGGCAAGCCAGCCGAGGCGACGCCCGACTCGGAGGGCGCCACGGGTGCACCCGTTGTGAAAGTGCGCGTCGCGCTGGCGCCCAAGCTCGCCGCTCAGGCGCCCAGCGATGCTCCCCTGTTCGTGCTGGTGCGCTCGGCCGAAGGTGCCGGCCCGCCCCTGGCGGTGACGCGTCGCATGAGCGGGGAACTGCCGTTGCTCGTGCAACTCACCGAGCGCGACGCGATGATTGCGGGGCGGGGGCTGGGCACTTCCGGACAGGTGACGGTGGTGGCCCGCATTGCCCGGTCAGGGGCCCCCACTGCCAGCAGTGGGGATCTGGAAGGGCGCGTCAGTTATGATCTGTCGCATTCCAATGTCGTTGACCTGGTGATCGACACCATCGTGCCCTGAACTTCCAAGCGCGCACATGTCCGCCGTTTCGCTCAATTTCACTTCGCTCCCGTCCGTCTGGCTGGCCTATCCCAAGGCGCTGCTCGCACGCCGTCCCAGCCACGTGCCGCAGGGACGCGAAGTACCCAGCATCGAGGCGAGTATCGAGGGGCTGCAGATCGATGCACGCCATCTCGACGAGTACCGGCGCGTGTGCGGGTTCCCCGCGGACGGGCGGCTGCCGCTCACGTACCCGCACGTACTGGCGATGCCGCTGCACATGGCCATGCTCACTTGCGATGCCTTTCCGGTGAAGCTGCTCGGACTCGTCCATGTGCGCAACGTGATCCGCAGCCGCGCACGTATCGCGCAGGACGACCCGGTCGACCTGCGCTGTCACCTCGCGGGGCACCGCGAAACCGATCGCGGCCAGGAATTCGACCTGCTCACCGAATGCGCGGTCGACGAACACACCGTCTGGAGCGAAACCAGCACGTTTCTCGCTCGTCGCCGCAAGCCGCGCAACGGCGCCAATGCGACCACGACAGCGACAAAGACGCCCGCCTCGGCACCGCGCGCAGCCGAGGAACCGAGCGGCGCGATTCGGACCGCGAGCTGGCACGCGGACGCGAACATCGGGCGGCGCTACGCCTCCGTGTCCGGTGACATCAATCCCATCCACATCGCCGACCTCACGGCCAGGCTGTTCGGCTTCGACCAGGCGATCGCGCACGGCATGTGGTCGCTCGCGCGCACCGTGGCCGAGCTCGACGACGGGCAGGCGGATGCATTGCAGGTGGAGGCGAGCTTCAAGCTGCCGATCTTCCTGCCGGGCTGGGTGAACCTGCACAGCTGGGGGACCGCAGCAGGCCGTGCATTCGCGCTCAAGGACGCCCAGGGCGACAAGCCGCACGCGACGGGGAGCATCGACCGGCTCTGAGCCGTTCAGCGACAGGCGTCCACCAGAGGCTCCCGCCGCGCCCGTTCCAACTCCTCGCTGCTCGTATCCAGGCGCCGCTGCTCGAGCGGAAACTCGATGCGCGCCTCGTAGTTGTCGCCGCTGGCATCGCGCAGGTTGCTGATGCCCTCGTAGCGCAGCAGCACGCGGTCGCGGCGGGAGTAGTACACGTCGATGTGCGGGGCGATCAAAGCCCACATGCCGGACAGGCTCAGGCGGAACACCTCGGCCGGTGCCCCCGCGACGCTTTCCGAGCGCAGGCGCCGCAGCTTGAAGCTCACGACGTCGAGGCGGCTGGGCAGGAGAAAGTCGAACCGCACCCGCTCGCCGCTCAGCAGCGCGTCCCAACGATCCTTCACGAACTCGTCGAAACCTGCGTCGGCGACGAGCGCTTCGATGCGCTGGAGCGGCGCGCTGGTCTCGGATTGGCCGGCGCTGCGTCTGAAGTAGACCTGGCGTGTCGCTCCGCGCGTGCCGAGCCCTTCGCGCACACCGCTGATCGCATCCTGCAGGCTGAAGTCGGGCGCGAAAACGCCCGGCGCGTAGCTCACGACCTTGCGAGCAAACGGCCGTTCGTCAGCGCAGGTATAGAGCACCACGCGCTCCAGCGGGGCGCCGGCCGCAAAGCGCACGAAGTGTCTCTCGCCGTAAATGAAACGGCCGCTGTCGTAGTCGAGCGCCTGGCCGGAATAAGCAAGCACGCCCTCGGCGGGGAGCGGGGCAGGGGAGGCCGCAAGCGGCGTCGAAAGAAACGCCACGGTCAGGAGCCAGTGTCGGTACGTCAGCATCGCTCCCTATTTCGCAACCCAGGGCGCGTGGATTCAGACTTGCAGATTTTGCAACGCCCGGCCCGTGGCTGTCCTCTCTCTGGCGCTCCTGTCGCACCTTGGGTAGGGTTTGCGGCCATGCCAAACAGAGCGACAGGGCGCAAAGGGGGCAAGACCCGCGGCGCTCCGAGCGCCCGCGGCGGCCGGACACTGAGCGAGGCCCACCTCGCAGCCATCGTGGAGTCCTCCGACGATGCGATCGTCAGCAAGACGCTCGATGGCCTGGTGCAGTCGTGGAACGCGGCTGCCGAACGACTGTTCGGTTACACCGCCGAGGAGATGATCGGGCGTCCGATCCTCACGCTCATCCCGCCGGAGTTGCATCACCAGGAGACAGAGATCCTCCGGACATTGCGCGCCGGGGGGCGCATCGAACACTACGAGACGGAGCGCGTCACGAAGGACGGCCGGCGCATCGATGTGTCGCTTACCGTCTCGCCGGTGCGCGACCGGACCGGTCAGATCATCGGGGCGGCGAAGATCGTGCGCGACATCAGTGCGGCGAAGCGCTCGGAGGCGCTGCTGATCGAGGAAGCGCGCGCCCTCGACATGCTGAACCGCGTCGGGCAGACGGTGGCGGCGGAGCTCGATCTGGAGCGCTCCGTGCAGGTAGTCACCGATGCGGCGACCGAGTTGTCCGGCGCGGCGTTCGGCG
>DASTQG010000037.1:0-2362 GCA_035761885.1 Steroidobacteraceae bacterium
CGCATCGCCGCCGCGGCTCGCCGGGTCGTAGGTGCAGCGCAGCAGCGACACCGCGCCGGCGGCGTCCTTCACCACCTCTCGGCAGGTGATCAGATACGCGTAACGCAGACGCACCTCGCGTCCCGGCGCGAGCCGGAAGAATTTCTTCTCCGGCACTTCCATGAAGTCGTCGCGCTCGATGAACAGCTCCCGCGCGAACGGCACCGAGCGCGTGCCGGCCCCCGGATCTTCGGGGTTGTTGACCGCCTCGAACCGTTCAACTTGGCCCTCGGGGTAGTTCTCGAGCACCAGTTTGAGGGGACGCAGCACCGCCATGCGGCGCTCCGCGCTGCGGTTCAGCACGTCGCGCACGCAATGCTCTAGCAGCGCGACGTCGACGAGGTTGTCGCTCTTGGCGACTCCGATGCGCCGCGCGAACTCGCGAATCGCGGCCGGAGGCACGCCGCGCCGGCGCAGCCCGGCGAGGGTCGGCATCCGGGGATCGTCCCAGCCGCGCACGTGGCCTTCCTCGACCAGCTGGATCAGGCGACGCTTGGACAGGATGGTGTGCGACAGGTTGAGACGCGCGAACTCGTACTGGCGCGGCCGGCTCGGCACCGGCAGGTGCTCGATCAGCCAGTCGTACAGCGGACGATGGTCTTCGAACTCCAGCGTGCATAGCGAATGCGTGACCCCCTCGATCGCATCCGACTGGCCGTGGGCGAAGTCATAGGTCGGGTAGATGCACCACGCGTCGCCGGTGCGCGGGTGCGAGGCGCGCAGGATGCGGTAGAGCACCGGGTCCCGCAGGTTGATGTTGCCCGACGCCATGTCGATCTTGGCGCGCAGGACGCGCGCGCCGTCCGGGAACTCGCCCGCGCGCATGCGGCGCAGCAGGTCCAGGTTCTCCTCGGGCGTGCGATCGCGGTAGGGGCTGTTGCGGCCGGGCTCGGTCAGCGTGCCGCGATAGGCGCGGATCTCCGCGGGCGACAAGTCGTCGACGTAGGCGTCGCCGTGGCGTACTAGGTGCTCGGCCCAGTCGTACAGCTGCTCGAAATAATCCGAGGCGAAATACAGATGCTCGCCCCACTCGAAGCCGAGCCAGCACACGTCCTCCTGGATCGCTTCGATGTACCGCAGCTCTTCCTTCAGCGGATTGGTATCGTCGAAACGCAGGTTGCAGCGGCCGCCGAACTCCTCGGCCACGCCGAAGTTCAGGCAGATTGACTTGGCATGCCCGATGTGGAGATAGCCGTTGGGCTCGGGCGGAAAGCGCGTGACCACGGCATCGTAGCGACCGGCCTCCAGATCCGCGCGCACGATGTCGCGGATGAAATCACGCTGCGTCTCTTCGACGACGACGTCGGCTGCGCCCATGCTGCCGTGCTCCGAACCCGGTGCGGGGCCGCCCACGCACGCCCTTGCGGCGGCGGCGCCCCTGTCTGCCAGAAATGGCGCTCTGCGCCAAGCCGCCCAGACCCGCCGCGCCGCTGCTTAGCCGTGGCCGGGACGTAGCGGGTCAAGCGCGGTTTGGGCTATATCGGACTCGCTGGATGTCAGAGCCGCTTCGCGGCACCAATCACCGGCGGTGCCGCCGGCTGTTATCAGGCCGCCCCTGGGAGGCTCGCCATGGCAGCGATCACGATGCGCCGGGTCTGCAAGAGCTTCGGTCAGGCAGAGGTGATCAAAGGCGTGAGCCTGGAGATCGGAAACCAGGAGTTCGTCGTGTTCGTGGGGCCCTCGGGCTGCGGCAAGTCGACCTTGCTGCGTCTGGTCGCGGGTCTCGAGGACATCACCTCCGGAGAGCTGAGCTTCGACGGCGAGGTCGTGAACGAGCTCGCCCCGGCAGAACGCGGCATCGCCATGGTGTTCCAGTCGTACGCGCTCTATCCGCACATGAACGTGTACGACAACATGGCGTTCGGCCTGAAGCTCGCGAAGGTCGGCCGCGAGGGCGTCGACCAGCGGGTGCGCAATGCCGCGCGCATTCTGCAAATCGAGCACCTCCTGGAGCGCAAGCCCAAGCAGCTTTCCGGCGGGCAGCGGCAGCGGGTCGCGATCGGGCGCGCGATCGTGCGTGACCCGCGGGTGTTCCTGTTCGACGAGCCCTTGTCCAACCTCGACGCGGCGCTGCGCGTCGCGACGCGGCTCGAGATCGCCAAGCTGCACCATTCGATGGGCAACGTGACGATGGTCTACGTCACCCACGACCAGGTGGAGGCGATGACGCTCGCCGACCGCATCTGCGTGCTGCGCGACGGCGTCGTCATGCAGGTGGGCAGCCCGACCGAGCTCTACGACGCGCCGAACTCGATCTTCGTCGCGGGCTTTATCGGCAGCCCGAAGATGAACTTCATCAACGGCCGGATCGCCAGCGGCTTCG
>DASTQG010000038.1:0-2180 GCA_035761885.1 Steroidobacteraceae bacterium
CGACGCGACGCCGCTTCGGCGCCGGTCATTAACGCCTGGTTACCCGGAATCGGGGGTGTCAGCGGCCAGGCCAGCGAGCAGCCGCTCGCTGTCCGAGTCGTCGTTCCAGGCACCGACCGATGCGCGCAGCAGCCCGCGCGGCGGATCTGCGGCTGCGGCTATCCCAGGTGGTCTGGCGAAGGGATCTGCTGGGAGCGGTTCGCGAGCAGGCCTTCGAGCACGGCGTGCAGCGGTGCGCGAACCTGCGCCCGCGGGACCCCGCTGGCGATCAGCAGGCCCGCCTCGCCGAGCGCGCCGAGGAGCAGGTGTGCGAGTGGCTCAACCGGCTGTGGGTGGAGTTCGCCGGTCTTCATGCCTTGCCCGAGGACGCCGGTGATCAAGCCCATCGAGTACTTGGCGTCGATCTCGCGCCAGCGCTGCCAGCCGAGGACCGACGGGGCCTCCTGCAAGGCGATGCGCGCGAACGTGGGCTCCTCACAGGCATCCAGGAAGAGATCCGTCCCAGCGAGCAGGAGGTCGAGACTTCCTTTGGGCGTCGCATCGGCCGCCAGTCCCTGGCCGATCCGTACGACGAGTTCGGCCTCGAGCGCCTCGTGCACCGCCTCGAACAGCGCCTGCTTGTCCTTGAAGTGGTGGTAGAGCGCGCCACGCGTGACTTGCGCGCGGTCGACGATCTCACCCGTGGACACCGCCGCATATCCCCGCTCGGCGAACAGGGCCCGCGCGGCCGCGATCAGTGCCGCGCGCGTCGCCTCGGAGCGCTCGGCCTGCGTCGGGCTCAATGTCGCGAGGAACGCACGGTAAGGAACGACGGCCACGCGCGTGGCCGGGTCAAGACTGCCAGGAGCAGCGGCAGAGGATCGAAGTAGGCGATGCGCTCGACCACGCGCCCGTCGCGGAGCGTGATGCGATCGGTGAGATCCCAGCTGAGCGGCTTTCCGCCGAGCGTCCCCGCGAGCGTGTGCTCGATCAGCACGCCATCCTCGGTCTGCCCCCAGCGAAGCGTGCGGCCGCGCAGGTCCGGCATGACCGCGAGCAGCCGGCGCATCGCCTGCGCGTAGGCAGCGCGCGAACGCACCTCGCCCATCAGCGGCTGGAGGAGATGGGCGTCCTCGTGCAACAGCTCGTCGAGCGCAGTGGGGTCGGGCGCCGCCCAGAAGTCTCTGAAGCGCTCGACGAACTCGGCGCTCATGCGGGCGCCCCGGACGTCTCGCGAACGAACTCGTGGATCAGCCGAGCCGTGCGCTCGGGCTGATCGACGGCAACGAACGTATACGAGTCCTCGATGCGTTCCAGGCGAGCGTTCGGGAACGCCGCGGCCAGCCGCTCACCCAGGGTCCACTTGAAATGGCGGTCCTCGGACGCCCAGGCCACCAACACCGGTTTGCGGAAGGTCGCGAGCCTCGCGCCGACGTCTTTCATCACGCGCGGCTTCGCGGCCCTCACGAACGCCGTGACGTCGCGCCGCACGCCGGCGTTGCCGAAGTACGCCTTCACCCATCGGTCCACGACAGCCGGCTCGATCCCGCGCTTGGTCAGCCAGCCAAAGGCGATCGGCAGCCGCCGCAGCGGCCGCAGGCGCAAGGGCTGAATGTACGCGGTCAGGCCGCCGGGAAGCCGCGCCGCCCACGCGAGCGGCTTGAAGAGCGCGGGCGGGAAGACCTCAAACGCGTCGCACGGCGTCAAGACGATGCGCGCGACACGGTCGGAGTGACGCACAGCGACGAGCTGGCAGAGAGCGCCGCCAGAGTCGTTGCCGACCAGAGTGACCTCGCGCAGGTCCAACGCCTCCAGCAGGTCGGCGATCAGCTGTGCCATGCCAGCGGGCGAGCGGTCCGCCGTTGGCTTGAGGGCCACCGTGTGCGCCCCCAGCGGCAGATCAGGGACGATCACCCGGAACTTGCCCTCGAGCCGTCGCACGACCTCTCCCCACAGCTCGCCTCCGACCAGGAGCCCGTGCAACAGGACGACCACCTCCCCGCCCGTGCCGGAGTCGCGATAGCAGAGCGTGCCCTGCGGAAGCTCGATCGTGCGCATGGCCAGGAACATACCGGCTGCATGTTTGTTATGCAGGTCTGACCGGTGCTCGTGTGACCAACCTCACATAAGCTCGAGACTTGCGCCCTCCTTACCCATTGAGGGTCCAGGGACGGCGATTCTGCCGTCGCGCTCGAGCTGCG
>DASTQG010000039.1:0-7689 GCA_035761885.1 Steroidobacteraceae bacterium
CGGATGTGCACCTGGCCGTGGGGCGCGTTGACGAAACCGCGCCGCTCGCGGATCTGCGGCCGTGTGGCCATGTCAGGCGATCAGCTTCTCGAGCTCGGGCACGATGGTGAACAGATCGCCCACCAGCCCGATGTCCGCCACCTCGAAGATCGGCGCTTCGCCATCCTTGTTGATCGCGACGATGGTGCGTGCGTCCTTGATGCCTGTGAGGTGCTGGATCGCGCCGGAGATGCCGATGGCGATGTAGAGCTCCGGCGCGATGATCTTGCCGGTCTGGCCGACCTGCATGTCGTTGGGCGCATAGCCGGCATCCACCGCGGCGCGCGACGCGCCCACGGCCGCGCCAAGCTTGTCCGCGAGGCTGTAGAGGATCTTGAAATTGTCGGCGCTGCCTAGTGCGCGACCGCCCGAGATCACGCGCGAGGCAGTCTGCAGATCCGGCCGTCCGGTGCTCGCACCGGAGACGGAGACGAAGCGCGTGTGCGTGGGCAGCGCGGCGTCGACGCTCTTCGACTCGATACTTGCCGAGCCGCCAGCGGGCGCCGCTTCGAACGAGGCCACGCGCACCGTCGCAATGACTTGCGTGCCCGCCGGCACCTCGACCGTAAGGATCGCGTTACCGGCGTACACCGGACGGCGAAAGCGCGTCGCGCTTTCCACGGCCATGATGTCGCTGAGCTGGGGCGCGTCGAGGAGCGCGGCGACGCGCGGCATCAGGTCCTTGCCGAACGTGGTCGAAGGTCCGAACACGTGCGTGAAACCCTGCGCGAGCGAGGCAATCTGCGGCGCCCAGGTGGCCGCGAGCGCGTGCTCGTTGGCGGGCGAATCGACGCGCAGCACGCGCGTGACGCCTTCGATCTGCGCCGCCTGCGTGGCAATCTCCGCCTTGCCCGCGCTCAGGACCGCAATGACGATCTCGGCTCCCTGGATCTGCCGGGCGCACGAAACACACTTGGCCGTGCTCGGATTGAGCCTGGCGCCGTCATGCTCGGCGACGATGAGAATCTTGCTCACAGCAGCCCCTTCTTCTTCAGCGCGGCGACCAGTTCCTGCGCATCCTTGACCATCACACCTTTCTGTCGCTGCGCGGGCGGATCGGTGCGCACCACCTTCACCCGCGCCTCCAGTTTCACGCCGAGGTCGGCCGCGGCGAGCGTCTCGAGCGGCTTTTTCTTCGCTTTCATGATGTCGGGCAGCTTCACGTAGCGCGGCTCGTTCAGCCGCAGGTCCGTCGTGATCACGGCGGGCATGTCGACCTCGAGAGTTTCCAGGCCCGCGTCGACTTCGCGCGTCACGGTCGCCTTGCCGTCCTTGATCTCGACCTTGGATGCGAACGTGGCCTGCGGACGCTCCCACAGGGCCGCGAGCATCTGGCCGGTCTGGTTGTTGTCGTCGTCGATGGCCTGCTTGCCCAGGATCACGAGTCCGGGCTGCTCTCGCTTGACCAGGGCGAGCAGCGTGCGCGCGCCGGCCAGGGGCTCGACTGCTCCGTCCGCCTGCACGTGCAACGCGCGATCCGCGCCCATCGCGAGGGCGGTGCGCAGCTGCTGCTGGCAGTCCGCGGGTCCGATCGTGGCGACGATGACTTCGGTGGCCGCGCCGCGCTCTTTGATGCGCAGCGCCTCTTCCAGTGCGATCTCGTCGAAGGGGTTGATGCTCATCTTGACGCCTTCGGTCGCAACCCCGCTTCCGTCAGGCTTGACGCGCACGCGGACGTTGTAATCCACCACGCGCTTGATTCCCACCAGGATCTTCATCGGCTCGAAGGCTCCTTGTTACTGTTTCAAATCACCCCCGCGGCTCGCAGGCGCTCGATGACGGCGCGCTGCGTTTCGGCGAAGTGACTGCGTTCCGGAACTCGCGGCTGTCCGTCCGGGCCCAGCATTGTATTGGGTGGATGAACGCTTTGCGCATAGGTCGCCGCAAAAAGCTCCAGGCGCTGGCGGGACAGGAGGTTACCCATGCCCGGCCGCAGCCGGTAGCGGCGCAGGGCGGCCAGGTCGATCTCCGCCTGGGCGGCCATGCTCTCGCCCGTGCCGGCCTCGGCGCGAACCTCGCCCAGGAAGTCGACGATCTTGGACATGCCGTCGGTGGAGGCCGCCGGTATGTCGATGTCCATGATGCCGGCGGTGTTCGCGGAGACCACGTAGACGAGGTTCTCCAGCGCCCGGGCCCGCTTGGCGATGTCCTTGGGGGTGAGCTGCGGGCTACCGGTTTCGCTGGAACTGTGCAGGATCACCTCGGCGCCGCGCAGCGCGAGCGCCCGCGCGATCTCCGGATAGAGAATCTCCTCGGAGGCCACCGCGGCGAGCCGGCCGATGGCGGTGCGCGCCACCGGGAAGACGCCATCGAGGCCGTAGATGTCGAGATAGCGCGACCAGACGTCGTGCGGCGTCGGTGCGAACATGGAGACCAGCCGGCGGTAGCGCAACACCACCTTGCCCGCCGGATCGATCAGGAAGCTCGTCTGGAAGTACAGGCCGGGGAAGTGCCGGTCCAGCTCGTACGCATTGCCCGAGAGGAACACCTGGTTGCCGGTGCAGATCGCGCCGAGCGCTTCGTACTCCGGCCCATCCACTTCCAGCGCGGCCTTCTGCCCCCAGGCCGGGAGCGTGTCGCCCATCGGAAAGCCGGTGAGGAAGTACTCGGGCAGCACGATCAGCTTCAGGTCGCTGCCGATGAATTGCTTGCTGGCGCGCACCTGCTGCGCGATGCGATCGATGCTCACGCGCATGCGCGCGCGGGCGCTGTCGCGGTCCGGAAGGCGGTTCACCGCATGGCAGGTGACCTGCAACGCGAGCGCGCGGTACGTCGGCGCGGCTTCTTCGGCCCGCGCGCTCACCGTCGTTCGCTCGCGGACGGGGCGCTCACAAGCCGAGTGCGCCGGGGTTCATCTTGCGCTGCGGATCCACGATCGCCTTGATCTCGCGGATCAGCCGGGTCGCCTCGGTCTCGCGGCCGCGCAGGTATGGATAAAACTTGCCGATCTGCAGGTGAGCCGCGCCGTGCCGATGGAACAGGTCGGCGATGCCGGATTTCATCTCCTGCACCAGCTCGCGCCCGGCGGGGTTGTCCTCGTAGAGCGGCAGCGATTTCAGATGCTCGGCGGGCACCATGCGTTCGTGGTTGATCGTGCGGATGTCGTGCCAGTAGAACACGGGCTCGTAGAGGAAGGCATTCGTGCTTACCGTCATGAACATCGCCCCGTACTCGACCTTCCCCGCGCGCATGCGCTCGGCGTTCGCAGCGTAGTACGCCTGCAGGTCCTTGCGAAAGGCCGCGATACGCGAGAAGGGCAGGATGCCGTGAATCGGAACCCAGCGTTCGCCCTTGGGGCCGCGGATGTTGAAGAGCGGCATGAACGGCATGGCCTGCACGACCGTCGGCACCGTCGCGGCGACTTCCGCGCCGTGCGGGTTCAGCACGTCGCGCAGCCGCGCGGCCGACGCACGCACCGCCGCCTTGTCGACGCCTTCGACGATGTAGTGCGCGGAAAAGATGGTGCCCTTGAGGAAACTGCGTCCGGCGAGGCCGATCTTGGCGACCTGCACCAGGCCGTCGAACGGATTGCGCGAGCTCTTGAGCACGGCCAGCGCCGCGTGCAGACCGTCGGAGACGGTGGCCTTGCCGAGCTGGCCGCCCTGCAGGCGCGGGTCGAGTCCGAAGTTGATCGTGTTCAGTCCTTCCTTCGCGGCGGCGGTCATGCCGGCGGCGAGGCTCTCGAAATCCTTGAAACCGAACGACAGGCCGAGAAACTCCGCGGGTCGCTTGATCAGGCGCAGCGTCACCGCGGTCTTGATGCCGAAAGCCGCGGTGTCGCCGGTGAACAGCCCGGTGAGATCCGGACCGTAGTGGCGGAAGAAGGGCACCGAGTTTGCCGAGCCCCAGGTGCCGGTGTGCAGGATCTGCCCGTTGCCGAGCACGACCTCGAAGCCGAGCACCGATTCGGCCGAAACGCCGAAGACACCGGTGCCCCAGCTCACGCTGTTCTGCGAGAGCGAACCGCCGACGGTCGCCGCGATACCGGAGAAAGGACCGTAGAACGGCGTGCGCAGGCCCTTGGCCTTGAGTGCGTCGTTGAGGGCGGCCCATGTCACGCCGCTCTGCACGGTGACGTACATGTCCGTTTCGTTGATCTCGAGGATGCGGTTCATCCGCGAGGTGTCGATGAGGATCGCGTCGGCTTCGGCCGGCGTGTAGCCGTCCGTGTAGGAAGCGCCGCCGCCGCGCGGCACGAGGGACAGGTTGTTCTCCAGCGCCAGCTGCACCACGCGCGCGACTTCCGCCGCCGAGCCGGGACGCACCACCGCGAGCGGCATCTCCCCGCGCCGGTAGACGTCGGTCGAATAGAACTCGCGCTCGGTTGCATCGGCGAGAACGTTCGCCGCCCCGACGATGGCGCCGAGGCGCGCAATCAGCGGATGGGTGGAGGAGACCTGGGCGTGCATATCAACCCTCGTTTCGAAACGACAGACAGGTACCGGACTTTGCAATATTGCAATTCTTGGGGGCGCAGCACCGGAGAATTGCAATATTGCAAAGTCCGGTACCTGGCCTCAGGCGCGCTGCGCTTCCGGCTCCGTGCGGTTCTCCGCATGCTGCTGCTCCAGGAAACGCGTGCGGATCTTGTTGCTGGTGTCGCGCAGGCGCGGCAGGAAGCGTTCCAGGGCGAGCTTCATGGGGACCGCGGTGCTGGAGAATCGCACGGTGATGCAGGCGAGGACACGGTCTTCGAGCTGAATCGGCACCGCGATGCTGATCTCGTCCGACACGCGGCGGGCGCGCGTGGCCGTGCCGTAACCCTGCGCCCGCACCTCGCCGATGATGCGCTGGATGTCGGCGCGGTTGCGCGCGAGCTTGTCTTCCTCACGCGTGGAGCGCGACAGGATGTCGAGCAGGGATTCGCGCTGTTGCATCGGGCAGTGCGCGAGATACGCGCGGCCGGACGCCGTCGTCATCAGCGGCACGCGAAAGCCGGCCGAATAGCGCTCCACGGCCAGCGGGCTGCGGTGGTCGGTGGTCTCGCGAACCATCATCGAGGTGCCCGACAGCGTCGCTATTGCCACGGGCCAGACGATGTCGCGGCACAGCTCGTAGATATAGGGCTTGGCGATCTGAGTGACCCAGGCCTCGTCGTCGAAGCCGTCCGACAGGCCGCGCACCATGATGGTGAGGCGGTAGCGGTCGTCGCTCGGATCGCGGAACACGTAGCCCGCGTGACACAGCGTTTCGAGAATGCGGTAGGTCGTCGTGCGCGGCAGGCGGATTTCACCGGCCACTTCCGACACGGTGGCGCCGTTGCGCAGGTTGAGGACGGTGAGGGCATCGAGACCGCGCATGAGCGCGCGGATGGGGCGCGTGGATTCCATGGTAGGTACTGAGTGGTTGCGAGGGCCGCCAGGTGGCCCTTTGGTGAGGCGAGTGTATACGCGCAGACCGCTCGCTGGCCGTAGGACGGATGGGGATCGCTCCAGGACGACCGGCCTGCGGACACTGCCCCGCGGTCGCGTTGTGGCCGCCGCACGTGAAATCCAAGATTCCCGGCCACTTGCAGCATTCGGCCCGTCACCGCGCCCGCCGAACGCTCCAGGCAGCGGTCGTCCGCTGAACGAACTCAACGTATACAGTGCCGTCCGTTTTCGAAGCCCTCTGTTCTGCAAGGAAATGCCAGCCGCATGAGTGACCTGCCCGTCCTGATCGCCGGCGCGGGCCCCGCCGGGTGCACCGTCGCGCTGTACCTCGCGCAGCGCGGGCGGCCGGTGCTGCTGTTCGAGTCCGAAGAGACGCTGCCGCTCGATCTGCGGGCCTCGACGTTCCATCCACCTTCGCTCGACTTGCTCGATTCCCTGGACGTGACGCGACGGCTGATCCCGCTCGGGCTCAAGTCACCCACTTACCAGTACCGCGACCGTCGCACGGGCGAGGCGGCTACGTTCGATCTCGCCGTGCTGGGCGGGGAGACCGCGCACCCGTACCGGCTGCAGTGCGAGCAGTACAAGATGACCCAGGTGGTCTGCGACATGCTGCGCGAGCTGCCCGCGGCGCATGTGCACTTCGCCCATTGCGTGGAAGACGTGAAGCAGGACGCTGCCGGGGTCACCGCCATCGTGAGCACGCCGGAGGGGCCGCGCGAGTTTCGCGGCTCCTATATGGTCGGTTGCGACGGCGCGAGCAGCCGCGTGCGCAAGGCGATCGGCGTGGAGTACGAAGGCTTCACGTATCCGGAGAAATTCCTGGTCGTGAGCACCCCGTTCGACTTCCCGGCGCACTTTCCGGGGCTCACGAACGTGAACTACATATCCGACCCGGAAGAATGGTGCGTCATTCTCAAGACGCTCACGCTGTGGCGGGTGTTGTTTCCCACGGCCCCCGAGGACACGGAGGAGCGCCTCCTCTCCGACGACTACATCCAGGCCCGGTTGCGGCACCTCGTGCCGGGACCGGCGTCCTTCGAGGTCGTGCACCGCACGCTCTACCGCGTACACCAGCGGGTAGCGGCAACCTACCGCGTGGGACGCGTGGTGCTGGCCGGGGACGCGGCGCACATCAACAATCCGCTGGGTGGCATGGGAATGAACGGAGGCTTGCACGATGCCTTCAATCTGTCGGACAAACTGCTGCAGATCCTGGCGGGAAACGCGGGGGAGGAGCTGCTCGACCTGTACGACCGGCAGCGCCGCGCGGTGGCCCTGCAGTTCGTGCAGGAGCACACGATCCGCAACAAGCGGCTGATGGAGGAGAAAGACCCGCAATTGCAGCGGGCGCGCCAGCAGGAGTTCATGCGCACCGCCGCCGATCCCGAGCTCGCGCGGCGCTTTCTGATGAAGACCTCGATGATCCAGAGCCTGCGCGACTGCGCGGCCATACGCTAATAGGGGCAACGATGACGGATTCACTGGGATGGCGGATGAAGTTCGGCGTGATCGCCCCTTCGACCAACACCAGCGTGCAGCCGGAGTTCGACGACCTGCGCCCGCGCGGCATCACCAATCACTTCTCGCGCGTGTGGATCCCGGACACGACCACCGATACCGACGAAGAATTCATGGTGATGATGAACAACATCCGCGGCGCCACCGAGGCGGCGCTCGACTGCGTGATGACCTGCTCGCCGGGCTACATCGTGATGGGCATGTCGGCCGAGACTTTCTGGGACGGCATGCTCGGCGCGGAGCAGCTCAAGGAGCGTCTGGAAAAGCGCGCCGGAGTGGGCGTGGCGCTCGGCTCGCACGCCTGCAAGGCAGCGATCGCGCAGTACGGCTCGATCAAGCGCATCGGCGTAATCACGCCCTACATGCCGGTGGGCGATGAGCAGGTGCGCCGGTTCTTCACCGACGCGGGCTTCGAAGTCGTGCACCTGCTGGGTCTGAAGTGCCGCAGCCCGATGCTGATCGCGCACGAATCGCCCGAGCGTCTGCGCCGCGCGGTGCGCGAAGTGGATGATGCGTCGGTGGAGCTGATCATCCAGGTCGGCACCAACCTTGCGATGGGCAAGGTCGCGGCCGAAGCCGAGCGCTGGCTCGACAAGCCGGTGCTCGCGATCAACACCTGCATCTACTGGTGGGCGCTGCGCCAGAACGGCATCGACGACCGGATCGAGGGCTTCGGCTCGCTGCTGCTCGAACATTGAGCGGCCGTTCGGGCGGTTGCGAATCGATCAGGGCCGGGACATGAGCTCGGCGCGCAGCA
>DASTQG010000040.1:0-6054 GCA_035761885.1 Steroidobacteraceae bacterium
GCATGTGGAAATAGCCCTGCGCCTCGTTGCCGGGCGATACGGCGAAGCGCTCCGAGGCACCGAAGCCGGTCCCCTGCACGCGCGGCGCGAACACGTCGCCGGGCAGCTCGACAGTCGGCATGTCGAGGAAGCGCGCGAGCGGCGGGATCGCGCGGCTGAGCGGGTGGCGCACCTGTACGCGGTTGCGTTTGCCCCAGGTGCACGCCTGCAGCGAACCGCACTCCTTGCTCAGCTCCGCGATCACCTCGTCGAGCATGGCGAGCTCCATCTCCCGCCAGTCCGTGAAAGCGGGATCGAGCAGATGCAGGGGCTCCGCCTCCACCAGGCGCCACAACGGACCCTCGAAACGCGATTGCGGCGCGAGCTTGAAGCCGGGATAGCGCGTGCGCACCTCGAGCGTGAGCGCGGCGAGCACGCGGTCGCGCACCCGGTCGCGCCAGGTGCGCAGGATGCGAAAGCCGGCCGAGTTGGTCGTGGACCGGCCATGCCAGCCGTCCACCAGGCGACGCGCGTCGGCGCGTGGCGCGTTTTCCTCGAGCGCGGCCTCGTCGAGCACCTCGAGCAGTTTCGCGCGCCAGCGGTCGTGGATGCGCGAGCGATCGTCGAGCTGGATCGCGAGCATGTCGCTCTCGCCCGCCACTTCCCTGGCCAGAAGCGCGTCGCGGATCTGGCCTGCGCGTGAGCCGAAGGCAAAGCCCGCATCGCCGAGCACCTCGAGGGCTGGCCCATCGAGCGTGCGCTGGTTCGCTGTCCAGATGCGCCCGCTCGCCGGGTTCACCAGGCGCGGATGCGCGCCGGGCGCGAGCCAACCCTGCCAGCCGACTCCGGGAGCGTTCCAGCTGGCCGGCGCTGCGGAATCGAAGCCGACGCGCAACGGAATGTAGCCCATGTACGTCCAGCCGATGCTGCCGCTGCGATCCGCCACCACGAAGTTCTGCGGAGGAATGCCGCTGCGTACCGCGACATCCAGCGCCTGCACCACGTCGGTCGCGCTTTCCAGTTGCCACAGGGCCATGTTGGTCGCTTCCGGAAAGTGCGCGGTCCACACCGCCGCGAGCAACCGCCCCTGCGCGTCCGTGCCGACGACCGGACCCCACACCGTGCGGCGGACCTCGACCTTCTCGTCCGCGGCCCCGTGCACGCGAATCGTTTCCTCGAGCGTTTCGAACTCGCGCGGACCTTCCGGCGTGCGATAGCTGCCGGGGGTCTGCGCGTCCGTCTCGATCACCACCAGGTCGCAGAAGTCGCCGTAGCTGTTGGTGAACCCCCACGCAACGGAGCCGTTGCTTCCGGCGACGACGAACGGCGCGCCCGCAAGCGTCACGCCGGTGACGTCGATCGCTGTTTCCTCGCCGGCGGAAACCTGCAAGCGCGCGCGGTACCAGGTGTTGGGCACGCGCAATCCGAGATGCATGTCGTTCGCGACCAGCGCGGCCCCGCTTGCCGTGTGCAGGCCCGCCACCGCCCAGTTGTTGCTGCCGACCTCCGGCGCTTCAGGCGCGAGGCCCGCGCTGCGCACCTCGCCGTCGCCCGACGTAGAGGCGAGCTTGCGCAGGTCGTACACCTCGGCACCGGGAATCGGCGCAACCTCGAAGGCGGGGCCGATCAGGGGTGCGTCCCATTCGGACCCCGGCGAATGGATGAACCGGTCCAGCTCCATCGGCAGCACCGCGCGCAGCGTGCCGCGCGTTTCCTCCGCCTCGAAGTTCTCGGTGAGATCGATGTACATCGCGTACACGACGAGGACCGAATCCTCGGGGGACCAGGCAGCGGGCTGGGCGCGCAGCAGCCAGTACTCGAACGGACGCGAGCCCAGTGCCTGCAGCCCCGCGTTCACGCCCGCGGTGTAGCGCTCCAGCAGCGCACGCTCCGCGGCGGATGCGCGATTGACGACCTCGCGCGCGACCCGGCGCAGGCCGTGCACGCGCCTCTTCTTGTCCGCATCGAGCGCGACTGCGCCGAACACTTCGGCGAGCTCGCCCGCGGCGAAGCGGCGCGACAGGTCCATCTGGAAGAAGCGGTCCTGCGCGTGCGCGAAGCCCGTGGCCCACGCGACGTCGTTGCGTCTCGCGCCCGAGATGGTCACCACGCCGAGGGCGTCGCGCTCGATGACGGTGGACGCGCTGACCTCGGCCTGCAAGTTCTGGTCCAGAACGGGCAGGCTCGCGCGCACGGTGAGGTAGACGCCGAGCACCGTGCCGCCGAGCAGGAGCAGGATCACGAGGAGCGCGAGCCGCACTTTGCGCATGTGCCCTCCCCCCGGTGCGCGTGCTAGTCGCGCGTCACGCGCAGGATCTTCATGGAGTTGGTGCCGCCCGACACGCCGGACAGCTCGCCCTTGGTGAGGATCACCAGGTCGTTCTCCGCCGCAAGCCCCAGCTCGATGAGCAGATGGAAGATGGACTTGTACAGCGCCTGCGGATCGGTGTGCGTGATGTCGAAGGGCACGGGGTAGACGCCGCGATACAGCGTCACGCGCCGGCGCGTCACCTCGTGGCGCGCGAAGGCGTAGATCGGAATGTCCGAGCGGATGCGCGACATCCACAGGGGTGTCGAACCCGATTCGGTGAGGGCCACGATCGCGCGCGTCTTGAGGTGATTGGCCGTGTACATCACGGCCATCGCGATCGCCTCGTCGGTGCCCTGGAACTGGCCCTCGACCCGGTGACGCGTGCGGCTGTGCGAGAGCTGGTATTTCTCCGCGCCGCGAATGATCTCGCCCATCGCCTCGACCGCCTTCACCGGGTAGCGGCCGACCGCGCTCTCCCCGGAGAGCATGACGGCGTCGGTGCCGTCCATCACCGCGTTCGAGACGTCGGAAACTTCCGCGCGCGTCGGAATCGGGTTGGTGATCATCGATTCCATCATCTGCGTGGCGGTGATCACCACGCGATTGCGGTTGCGGCTCTGGTGGATGATGGTCTTCTGCAGGCCGGTGAGCTCTGCGTAGCCCATCTCCACGCCCAGGTCGCCGCGCGCGACCATCACCACGTCGGTCGCATCGATGATCGAGCTGAGATTGTGGATCGCCTCGCTGCGCTCGATCTTCGCGACGATGCGCGCTTCGCCGCCCGCCTTCTTCATGAGCGTGCGCGCCTCGCGGATGTCGTTCGCATCGCGCGCGAAGGAAACGGCGAGGTAATCGATGCCGAGCCGCGCGGCGAGCTGGATGTCCTCGCGGTCCTTTTCGGTGAGCGCGCCGGCCGAGAGACCTCCGCCCTGGCGGTTGATGCCCTTGTGGTTGGACAGCTCGCCGCCGATCTTCACGCGCGTCTGGATGCGCGGTCCCTCGACCTTCTCCACGTCGAGCACGATCTGACCGTCGTTGAGGAGCAGCGTATCTCCCGCCTTCACGTCGCGCGGCAGTTCCTTGTACGCGGAGCCCACCTGCGTGACGTCGCCCTGGTGCGGATCGAGCGAGACGTCCAGCGCGAACGGCGCGCCCTCCACGAGTTGCACCGGGCCGTTCGCAAAACGTTCGATGCGGATCTTGGGGCCCGACAAGTCGCCGAGCACGCCCACGTATCGGCCGACGCGGCCGGCGCTGTCGCGCACCATCTCGATGCGCCGGGCGTGGTCCTCGGCCTTGCCGTGCGAGAAGTTCACGCGCACGACGTCGGCGCCCGCGCGGATCATCGCTTCGAGCACCGCCGGCTCGTCCGTGGCGGGGCCGAGCGTGGTGACGATCTTGGTGCGCCGCAGGAGCGCGTTGCGTTGTGTCGGTTGCATGCGAGGGTGGAGCCTAGCGCATCGCCGCGGCGCGCTCTTCGAGGATCTGCACGGCGGGCAGCTTCTTGCCTTCCACGAACTCCAGGAAGGCGCCGCCGCCGGTGGAGATGTAGGAGATGTCCTCCTCGAGCTGGTACTTCTCGATGGCCGCGAGCGTATCGCCGCCGCCGGCGAGGGAGAACGCGGGACTGCGCGCGATCGCCTGCGCGAGGGTGCGCGTGCCTTCCCCGAACTGGTCGAACTCGAACACACCCACCGGACCGTTCCACACGATGGTGCCGGCGCGCTCCAGGAGCGCGGCGAAGCGTTCCGCCGTGTCCGGCCCGATGTCGAGGATCATCTCGTCGGCGCGGACATCGGCAACCGCCTTCACGTCGGCTTCGGCGTGCGGCGAGAACTCGCGCGCGACCACCACGTCGGTGGGCAGCGGAATCTCGGTGCCGCGCCGGCGCGATTCCTCGACCAGGCGCCTGGCGATGTCGACCATCTCCTTCTCGTAGAGCGACTTGCCGACCGGAAGGCCGGCCGCCGCCAGGAACGTGTTGGCGATGCCGCCGCCGACGATGAGCTGGTCCACCTTGGCGAGCAGCGCCTCCAGCACCGTGAGCTTGGTGGAAACCTTGGAGCCCCCGACAATAGCGATCATCGGACGCGCGGGCTTCTCGAGCGCGGTTTCCAGCGCCACCAGCTCGTTCACCAGCAGCGGGCCCGCGCAGGCGACCGGTGCATGGCGCGCCACGCCGTGCGTGCTCGCCTCGGCGCGGTGCGAAGTGCCGAAAGCGTCCATGACGAACACGTCGCACAGCTGCGCCATGCGCCGCGCCAGCTCGTCGGAGTTCTTCTTCTCGCCCTTGTTGAAGCGCACGTTCTCGCACAGGACGACTTCGCCCGGCTCGCACTTCACGCCCTCGAGCCAGTTCTTCTCCAGGCGCACGTTGCGCCCGAGCAGCTCGGAGAGACGCGCCGCGACGGGCGCGAGCGAGAGCTCCTCGTCGTACTTGCCCTCCTCCGGCCGCCCCAGATGCGACAGCAGGATCACGCGGGCGCGCGCCTTCAGCGCGTGCTCGATGGTGGGCACGGCCGCGCGGATGCGCGCGTCGCTCGTGACCGCCCCGTCCTGCACCGGCACGTTCAGGTCTTCGCGGATCATGACGCGCCTGCCTTCCAGCGGCACGTCGATCATGCGCACTACGGCCATGATGTCTCCCGGCGTGGGCCGGCGCTTCAGCGCGCCCTGGACCATGCGAGCGTGGTGTCGAGCATGCGGTTGGAGAAGCCCCACTCGTTGTCGTACCACGCGCACACCTTGACGAGCGTGCCGTCGATCACCTTGGTGAGCGTCGCGTCATAGCTCGCCGAGTGCGCGTCGTGGTTGAAATCGACCGACACGAGCGGACCGTCGGTGTAGGCGAGAATGCCTTTCATCGGGCCAGCCGCGGCTTCCTTCATGTAGCCGTTGATCTCCTTGGCGTCCGTCGCCCGCCTGGCGATGAAGCTCAGGTCCACGAGCGACACGTTGATGGTGGGCACGCGCACTGCGAAGCCGTCGAGCTTGCCCTTGAGCTCCGGGAGCACCAGGCCGACGGCGGCCGCGGCGCCGGTCTTGGTCGGAATCATCGACATGGTCGCCGAGCGCGCGCGGCGCAGATCGGAGTGATAGACGTCGGTGAGCACCTGGTCGTTGGTGTAGGCGTGCACCGTGGTCATCACGCCGCTGACGATGCCGATCTTGTCGTGCAGCACCTTCGCGACCGGCGCCAGGCAGTTGGTGGTGCACGAGGCGTTGGAGATCACCGTGAAATCGGGCTTCAGCACCTTGTCGTTGACGCCATACACGATCGTGGCATCCACGTCCTCGCCGCCGGGAGCGGAGATCACGACTCTCTTGGCACCGCCCTTGAGGTGCGCGGCAGCCTTCGCCTTGCTGGTGAACAGGCCGGTGCACTCGAGCACGTACTCGACGCCCAGGTCGCCCCACGGAAGCTTGGCCGGATCGCGCTCGGCGAGCACGCGGATGCGATCGCCGTTCACCACCATCGAGTCGCCGTCGACCTTCACCTCGCCCTTGAACCGGCCGTGCGCGGTGTCGAAACGGGTGAGGTGGGCGTTGGTGTTCGCATCGCCCAGGTCGTTGAGCGCGACGATCTGGATCTCGTTCGTGCGCTGCGCCTCGTACAAGCCGCGCAGGATGTTGCGGCCGATGCGGCCATAACCGTTGATGCCCACCTTGATCGCCATCGCTCTGTCTCCTCCAGGGTGTAGACCGCGAAATCTCAGGCGCCGATGACCGCTTCGACGGTCTCGATCACCCGCTCGCGCGTGAAT
>DASTQG010000041.1:0-3797 GCA_035761885.1 Steroidobacteraceae bacterium
GAAGCCGGGCCGCAGGCGGATGGCATCGCGGAGCGCGGCCTCCGCCTCGGCGTACTTGCCCTGGAAGTACAGCCCCATGCCGAGCCCGCGGTAGAGCGACGCGCCGTCCGGCTTGAGCGCGATCGCCTCCCGGTAGGCCGCCTCGGCCTCGGCGTAGCGCCCCTGGTCGAAGCGGCCGTGCGCGATCACCGTGCGGGCGACGCGTTGCTTCTGCAGGTCCACCGGCGGCACCAGGGCCAGCACCTGCTCGGCGGTCGCGATCGCGCGATCGTAGTCCTTCAGCTCGAACAGCTCGCGAGCGCTGCGCGTGAGCACGTTCGGTGCTTCCTTGTGCTGCGGATAGGTGGTTGCGAACTTGAGGCCGCTCTCCACCGACTGCACGTGCCAGGTCGCCTTGTCTATGCCGGTGAGCAGCTTCTCCTGCTGGTCGTACGCCAGCAGCGCCGCATAGGCGGCTTCCGCGGAACGCGCGTTCACGGGGTACTGGTAGGCGGTGCGCTCGTACTCGAGCGTCGCCTCGCGGAACTGCAGGCTCTCGTACAGCGCCTCGGCAAGCAGGAAGTTGGTGTCCGCGGACTCCGGCTCCTGCGGGAACCAGTCGAGATAGCTGCGATACCAGCGTGCCGCCATTCCGTAGTCGCCGGCCTTCTTGCTCTTCTGCGCCGTCGAGTGGTAGTGCTTCGCGAGCTCCTTGACGCTCGTCTTGAGCTCGGTCACCACGGCCGGGAACTGCGCACGGTCGCGGCCGGCCCAGAACGCGGTGCCGAACCCGTAGCGCTCGACGAAATCCTGCTTGCCCGTGAGCACCAGCGATGCGAATCCGCCTTTGCGATAGGCCTCGATGGCGCGCACCTGCAACAGGGGCGCGTTCGGATCGATCGGGTCGCGCTTCACGAACGCTTCGTAGGTCTGCGCGGCGTCCTGGTAGCGTTCCTTGGTGATATAGAGGTCGCCCAGGCTCGAATACAGCAGGTACGAGTACGGCGGCGTGCCGTGCGCGGCGACGTACTCGTCCACAGACTCGGCGCCGTCCTCGTAGGAGAACGTGATGCTGGTGACGCGGAAGGTGTCGTCGAGCAGCTCGCGCTCGGCGCGCGTGAGCGACTGCGGATCGATGACGGCATCGCCCTTGCCGCGATCGATCAGTTTGCGGTCGAGCAGCTTTCCGAAGGTGTCCAGGCTCTCGTCGTTGCGCGCGAGCTTGAAGAGCGACCAGCCCCGCTTGTACAGGCTCTGCTCGTAGAAGGTCGAGCCATCGCCGCGACGCACGACGTCGCCGTAGGCGCGCTCGGCGTCCGCGTAGCGCTTCTCGCTGAACAGGATCTCGCCGCGACGAAACTGCGCCTCGTCGATCAGGCGGCTCTGCGGATAGCGCGTCACCATCTGGTCGAGCGTGCCGAGCGCCTCGAGGGGCTCGGCGTTGGATTCGTAGGCGCGCGCGAGCTGATAGAGCACGGCATCCGCGCGCGCATAGTCCGGATAGGCGCTCAGCAGCATGCTGTAGAGCTGCACGGCCTCCGCGTTGCCGAGGCCCATGGCAACCTCGCCCTCCCCGCGCTCCAGGTCCGCGGCTTCCAGGTTCAGGTCGCCCAGGCGGCGCATCGCTTCGGCGCGCAGCGCGGGATCGCCCTTCTTCAGGCTCAGGAACTCCCGATAGTTCGCCATCGCTTTCGCCTGGCCGGTGTCGACGGGCTTGTCCGGCTTCACCTCGACCTTGCGACCCTCGAGATCCTTGAGCGTCGGCGCCGGCTTGGGCTTCTGCGCCTGCGCGCCCGCTGTCGAGGCGAACGCGAGCGCGACCAGCGCGGCGAGAATCGACGTGCGCGAGCGGATCACGGCGGGGTCCCCTGCGCAGGCGGAGTCTGCGGCGGAGCGGGAGGCGGCGTGGGAGGCGCGTTGCCCGCGCGGTCGTAGATCGTCGCGAGCGCGAAGCGCGCCTGCAGCTGGTAACTGGCGAGCCGTTCCTTCTGACCTTCCAGCTCGTTGATCGCGATCGCGGCGAGATAATCGCTCTGCGCACGCGAGGCCGCGGCCAGGCGCGTGCCCAGGGAATCGATGCGTGGCTTCAATGCGGCGACGCGCGCGGCGAAGGCTTCCGTGTCGCTCGGCATCTCGTCGCGCCCCTGCTCCACCTTCAGCCAGCGCTTCTCGGTCTCCCTCAGCGCGACGTCGAGCTCCTTCAGACTCTTGCGTGTGCCCCACACGCGCGCCTTGTAGGCATCGTTCAACTGCCAGAACAGCACGCCCTTCAGCAGGCGCACCTTGTCGCGCATCTCATCGAGCGAGGGGTCGTCGGGCTGCGCGGCGAGCTCATCCTCCGTGGCACGGATGGTCGCCCACATCTCCTGCTCGCGCGGGGTTCCGAGCGCCACGATGTCGCCGGCTCGTTCGGCCGCCGCCAGGCGCGACTGCAGGTCCACGCGCTTGTTCGCGAGCTCGGAGGGCTCATCGCGGGCGAGCACCGCGTCCACTTTCGGCCGGCGCTGCGTGTAGGCCGTGCGGCGCGTGTCGAGCATGTCGCCAAAGGCTTCCAGGCTGCGCGCCCACTCGTCCAGGTTGCGCTGCATGAAACCGAGCGTGCGGTAGTTCTTCAGGCCTTCCTGGAACTCGTGGCCAGCGAGCAGGTGATACAGATAGCGCGACTCCGGCGCGTCGGGCAGGTTCTGCAACTGCCAGAACCAGCCGTAGCGGCCATCCTTGTCGTTCGCGACCAGCGTCTGCAGGAGCTGACCGTTGCGAATGGCCGCGATGGATTCGTCGATGCGATTGGACTCCGCGGCGTAGGAGTCGATCGCCGTCGTGTAGTACTCGGCGGCCTGCGCGTCCGCGTTGAGCTTGCTGAAAGCGAAGGGCACCGCGAGATAGGACTCCTGCACGGCGGCATCCAGCAGGTTGCGTCCGTGCAGCTCGGTCCAGGGGACGAGCGCTTCCTGGTAGCGTTGTTCCGCCGAATCCGCCCAGCCCACGGCCAGCAGCGCCTTGTTGGACTGAGGCCCCTCGAGGCGCACCCGCTGCAGCACAGGCTTGGCCATGCCGGGCTGCCCGTCCTGCAGGTACGCGTAACCGAGCGCGAGATTGGCCTTGTCGCGCAGCGCCAGCAGCTCTTCGTTCGAGGTGGGCATCTGCCCCACCGCGTCGAGCATCGCGGCCGCTTCGTTGAGCCGGCCCTTGCGGATCAGCGCCACGCCGAGGTTGAACTGCGCATACGCGGTCCAGTCGGGCGGGCCGCGCCAGCCGTTGAGGATCGCCACCGCATCGTCGAAGCGGCCCTGCTGTATCAGCACCTGCGCGAGGAGGTTCTGCTTCTCCGCATCGAGCGCGGGCGTGAGCTGACCCTCGATGCGCCGCAGCGCGCGCTCGGCCTGTTCCCAGTAGCCGCGCTGGTACCAGACCTTGCCGAGATAGAACCAGGCGCGGTTGCGCACCATCGGCGCCACGTTCTGCTGCAGGAGGCGCTCGAAGATCGCGCCGGCCTCCAGGTGCTCTCCGTAGGAAAGGTAGAGCCCGCCGAGCAGCAGCTCCGCTTCGTCCAGGTGGTTGGTCACGCGCTGCTGGCTTTGCGCCGCGCGCAGGCGCGTCAGCGCGCCGAAATAGTCTTCCTGGAAGAAATGAAACAGCACGTCGCCATAGTGAAGGTCCTTCACCGTGGTCGGCTTGAGCGTACCCGTGCGCTCGTCCGCCTTCGCGGCGACGAACGGCACCAGCAGCGCCGCAAGCAGGAGCGCAGCGGGCAGCCGCCCTTTGTTCAGGCTGCGGCGCCTCCGGCCATCTGGACTCCTGAGCCTCCGGCCATCCGC
>DASTQG010000042.1:0-6485 GCA_035761885.1 Steroidobacteraceae bacterium
GAACGTCGCCTTCACGCGCTTGCGCCAGCGGCCCGCGAGATCGGCGAGCCGTCCGAGGCGGGGATGCAGCAAACCCTCGATCCGCGCGCGCACCCAGCGCGCGAGCACGGGCGAATGGCCACCCGTGCCGATGGCGACCACCACCGGCGAGCGATCCACGATCGCGGGCACGATGAAACTGGACAACTGCGCATCGTCCACCACGTTCACGGGCACGTTGCGCGCGCGCGCCGCGGCCGCGACTTCGGCGTTCACCGTGTAATGGCTGGTAGCTGCGATGGCGAGCGCGGCGTCGTGCAGATGGCCGGCCTCGAAGCGGGCATCGACGTGCTCGATGGCCGCATCGGCCGCCAGCGATCGCAACTCGGCGACGAGCGCGGGCGCCACGACGCGCACCTTCGCACCGGCGTCGAGCAGCAAGCGCACCTTGCGCGCGGCGACCGGCCCGCCGCCGACGACCAGCGCCGTGCGGCCGCGCAGGTCGAGGAATGCCGGGAAGTAATCCATGGCTTCAGGCCCCCTGCGTCACGACGCGAATGCGCGGATGCAGGCCGCACTCGCGCGAATCGGGGTTCTCCCACCACCAGCGGCCGGCGCGGCTGTCCTGGCCCACGTCGACCGAACGCGTGCACGGCGCGCAGCCGATGCTCGGGTACTGCTTGTCGTGCAGCGGGTTGTAAGGAAGCTTGTGGGCGCTGATGTAGGTCCACACGTCCTGCTCGGTCCATTCGAGCAGCGGGCTGACCTTGTACAGACCATTGGCCGTGTCCCACTCGACGCTCTGACCGTGAGCGCGGCTCGCCGATTGCTGGCGGCGCACGCCGGTTACCCAGGCCTTGCGCCCGGCGACCGCGCGTCGGAACGGCTCCACCTTGCGGATGTGGCAGCAGGACAGGCGCTCGTCGAGCCCGTTATAGAAGCCGTTGATGCCGTTCTGGCGGACGTACTTCTCCAGGTTCGCCGCCTCGGGATAGAAGACCTGGATACGCTTGCCGTAACGACGCTGGATGCGATCGAGGAGCGAGTACGTTTCCTCGTGCAGCCGCCCGGTGTCGATGCTGAAGATGTCGATTGCGAGTCCCGAGCCCCAGATGATGTCGGTGAGCACGATCGCCTCGGCGCCGAGGCGGTTGGAAAAGACCACGTCGCCGAAGGCCTGGATCGCCTGGACCAGCAACGCGCGCGTCGCCTCGACCTTGGCTCGAAGCTCGGGCGACAGTTCGGTCTTGGCGTTGCTCAGGACAGCATTCATCGGGCACGCAGGGTTTGCAGCGGATGTGCGGCCGACTCTAGCGAGGGCTGCGATGGCGCTGAACGAATCATTGCTTCTGGCTACATGCGGCGCGGTTATCGCGCCGCAGCGGCAACAGCGCGCCGGCCGCTCTCATAACCAGGCGGCATATGCACCCAAAGGACCGTTATTGGCTGGCGCGGGGACTGCGGGCTAGCGTGCCTCGCGTGAGCATCAAAACCCCTGCAAAGCATGCTGTTGCCCGCGTTCCGACCCCGGTTTCAGGGTCGGTCGCCGTGCGGCTGAACCTGCCGGCGGCCCTGGCCCACTTGCGCGTCTGGCACCGCGGGGGCGGCGGTTCCGCCATCGTTGCGTGGGACGCGAGGCCGGGGCTCCAGGTACACACGTGCCAGCGCTCCCTGCACGTCTCTGTCGACCTGCCGGGCTCTGCCGCAGGCGCCCAGGACGGCGCCGACGTCTTGCGCGGGCTACCGGCCTACGAGTTCCTGCTCCAGTTCGCGACGGGCCTGAAGAGCGCCGTCGCAGGCGAAACCAACGTCTTCGGTCAGTTGCTGGCGGCGTGGCGTGCATATGCCAATCGGGCCGACGAAGCGCAAGCGCTCGCGCCGGTGATGGACCGGCTGATTCGTGATGCGCGCGAGGTCCGCGCCCGCTACCTGCAGGGGATCGGCGGCCAGTCCTACGCAACACTCGCGCGACGCCTGCTGGCGCCCGGGCCGGGCGCACGCGTGCTGGTCGCAGGTTACGGGGAGCTCGGCCGGTCGATGCCGGGCAAGTTCTCACGTACGGATCTCGCCGTCTTCAATCGGACGCCGCCGGCCAGCCTTCCCGCCGAAGCCCTGCGCTATTTCGCGGCGGACGAAGCGCGTGCGGCCGCGGCATGGGCCACCCACGTCGTCTTCTGCCTGCCGCGCGACGCGGACATCGATGCAACCTGGACCGGCGCACTGCGCGATCGTCCCGAGGTGCGGGTCGTGCACCTGGGACTGCGTCGCGGTGCCCGCGGGCCGTGGAATACGCTGTCCCACGTGCACGATCTCGACGACCTCTTCGACCTGCAGCGCTCGCAGGCACAGCTGCGCTCAGCGCAGCTGGAGCAGGCGCGGGCGGCCTGCGCCACCTTCGCGGCGCGTGCCGTTTCGCCCGCAGTCCATTAGAGTGGCTGCCCACGGGCCGCCATCGAGGCGCCCGCTCCTGGAAGCCTCGCGCGAATGAAGCTGCACCAGTTGCGCTACCTGGCCGCCGTGGCACAGAACGGGCTCAACATCACGGCCGCCGCGCAGAAACTGCACACCTCGCAACCGGGCGTGAGCAAGCAGATCAAGCTGCTCGAGGACGAGCTCGGCTTTCAGATCTTCGCGCGCGACGGTCGCACCCTCACGCACGTGACACCGGCCGGCGAGCAGGTGATCGAGCGTGCCCTGCGCATCCTGCGCGAGGTGCAGAGCATCCGCAGTCTCTCCGAGGAATGGCGCGACGAGGCGAGCGGCTCGCTGTCGCTCGGCACCACGCACACGCAGGCCCGCTACGTGCTGCCGGCGGTGCTCAAGGCCTTTCGCGATCGCTATCCGCACATCCGCCTGCACCTGCACCAGGGCACTGCCGAGCAGATCGCCGAAATGGCGGTGCTGGACCGCATCGATTTCGCGATCAACACCGGATCGCAGGACCTGTTCCCGGACATGGTGCTCCTGCCCTGCTACCAGTGGCATCGGCGCGTCGTGGTGCCGAAAGGCCACCCGCTCGCGCAAGGCGGCAAGCTCACGCTCAAGACGCTCGCCGAGCATCCGATCGTCACGTACGTCTTCAGCTTCAGCGGTCCGTCGTCGCTGCAGGACATCTTCGCGCGCGCGGGACTTGCTGCGGATGTCGTACTGACGGCGCGCGATGCGGACGTGATCAAGACGTACGTGAGGCTGGGCCTGGGCGTGGGCATCGTCGCCAACATGGCGATGGAGGCGCAGGAAGACCACGACCTGGTGTCGATCGACGCCTCGCACCTCTTCCCCGTGCACACGACCTGGGTGGGATTTCGGCGCGACATGCTGCTGCGCAAGTACATGTACGAGTTCCTGCAGCTCTTCGCACCGCATCTCACGCGCAGGCTGGTGGACAAGGCACAGGGCGCGGGCGAGCCGGAAGCGGTCGAGGCGCTCTTCGAGGGAATCGAGCTGCCGCTACGCTGACGCGCCGCCCGCATCCGGCGGGCGCAGCGGCTTGCGCCGGAACTGCTGAAATCCGCTGAAATGCCAGGGCCTGAGCGCCAGCACGAGCGCCGCGCCATGGCGCTCGCTCATCGGCAGGCCGGCATCCTGCTCGGCGAGGTCGAGCGCCTCGCGGGTCACGTTGAGAATGCCGCGGCGGATCTGCGCCATCGCGCTCGGCGTGAGCGCGGCGGCGAAGAAACGAAACTCCGCCTGCGGCTCCTCAAAGCGCGAATCGAAGAACTCCTTGAGGAGCGTGTCGTGCAGGAAGCGCTGCACCGGCCCGCCGGGTCGCCAGGCGAAACTGCGCGTGACGAGCAGCCGTGCGCGATTGCCGGGCTGCAGCTCGATGATGCGCAGCCGGTCGAGGCGGATCAGCAGGCGTTGTGCTTCGCGCTCGCTGAGGTCGTACGTCCTGACGATGTCCTCGAAGGGCCACTTGTTCATCATCAGGTAGCACATCAGGAATAGCTTCGGATCGCCCATCAGCTCCTCCTCCTGCGCGAGCGATAGCTCCGTGATCGGCGCGCGCCCCTCGCGCAGGCGCGCGGCCAGATCGACCAGCTCCAGGCCCGCGAGCTCGCAGATCTCGTCGATGCGCGACAGGGAAAAGTCCTGGGAGCTGAAGAGACGCTTGACGCTCGCCTGGCTCAAGCGCAGGTGCCGGGCGATCTGCGCGTAGGTGATACCGCGCTCCTTGAGCACCCTCTTCAGCTCGATCACCAGCTGCACTCGTTGCGCCATGCTGCCGCCTCGGTCGTAGAAAGGTATCGTTATACGCTACCTTTGGGTCTGAATGGCGCGACTTTTCACAGCTTGGTTGCGCCCATTGCTACCTGCCGGCACAACACGTCCCCAGGGACGCCGCACTGCGTGGCGTCGAAGAGAGGTCGCATGCGTGGCAACAGATGGGTGAAGGCTTCGTGGGTCGTGGCGATTGCGTTCGTGACCGGCGGTTGCACGGTGTTGGACCGGGCCCTGTGCAGCTACGACTGCGGAAAGTCGCGCTCGGGGAGCTCTTCGAGCCTGGTGGGTTTCCTCTATCCGGGCGGCGAAGTGCCTGCGGCCGAGGACGCGATCCCCGAGCTGCGCGTGCCGATGCGCGTGGGGCTCACGTTCCTGCCGGACACGGCCGGCGGTGCAGGCGTGGACGCGGCGCAGCGCGCCGAGGTTCTCGAGCGCATCCGCCAGCGTTTTCTCGCACGCAAGTTCATCGCCGAGATCGTCGTGATCCCCGACTACTACCTGACGCACAAAACCGGCCTGACGCCCAAAACCGGCCTGACGCACAACTCCGGCCAGAGCGGCTTCGATTCGCTCGCCGGCCTGCAGCGCCTGTACAACCTCGACCTGCTGGCACTGGTGTCGCACGACCAGGTCACCTATACGGACGAGAACTCGCTGTCGCTCACCTATCTCACCATCGTCGGCGCCTACATCTTCCCCGGCAGCAAGCATGAGGTGACCACCCTCGTCGATCTTGCGATCGTGGACCCGAAGACGCGCTCGCTGCTGTTGCGGGCCGGCGGCACGAACGCCCAGGAGCGCACCACGACGCTCGTGGACCAGGAACCCGTCGCCCGCGGTACGCGCCAGAAGAGTTTCTCGGCGGCGAGCGACCAGATGATCGAACACTTCGACGCGGCACTCGCGCAGTTCGAGGACAACGTGCGCAGCGGCAAGGCCAGCGTGAAAGTGACCCGCCGCGACGGCGGCGGGGGCGGGGGCGGCGGTTCGATGGACGTGATGCTGATCGTTGCGGCGCTCGGCCTCGTCGCCGCAAGATTGCGCCGCCGCACGACGGCCATTGCACGCTGATTGCAGGAGCCACATGAGCGGCCAGCATGAGTAGCCAGTATGAGCGGTAACACCAGCAACAGTGCGGCGATGCGCGGGACCTCGCAGTGGGGCCTGCTGCGTTCGCAGCGTTTCCTGCCGTTCTTTCTGACGCAGTTCCTGGGCGCGTTCAACGACAACGTCTTCAAGAACGCGCTGCAGCTCATGATCGCCTTCGAGCTGACCATGCTCGCGGGCATCGCCTCGGAAACCTGGGTGAACCTCGCGGCCGGGCTCTTCATCCTGCCGTATTTTCTGTTCTCGGCCACCGCGGGTCAGATCGCCGACAAGTTCGAGAAGTCGCAGCTCATCCGCTTCACCAAGCTGCTCGAGCTGGTGATCATGGCCATCGCGGCCGTCGCCTTCCTCCTCGGTAGCATTCCCTGGCTCCTGGTGCTGCTGTTGCTGATGGGCGTGCAGGCGACGCTGTTCGGGCCGGTGAAATACGGAATCATGCCGCAGCACCTCAAGGAGACCGAGCTCGTCGGCGGCAATGCCCTGGTGGACAGCGGCACGTTCGTCGCCATCCTGCTGGGCATGGTGCTCGGCGGTCTGTTCATGGCGTGGAACGAAGTCGGCCGGCAGCTGACGGCCGGCACACTGGTGGTCCTGGCGGTGCTGGGCTATCTCACAGCCCGCCGCATTCCCTACGCCGCGCCGTCCGATCCCGATCTGAAGATCAATCTCAATCCGTTCACCGAAACCTGGCGCAACATCCAGTTCGCGCGCCGCAGCCGCCCGGTCTTCCTCTCGCTCCTCGGGATTTCCTGGTTCTGGCTGTTCGGGTCGCTGTTCCTCACCCAGCTGCCGAGCTACGCCAGGCTGGTGCTGAACGGCAACGAATCGGTGGCCGTGCTGCTCTCGGTCGCGGTGACGGTCGGCATCGCCATCGGCTCGCTCCTGTGCGAGCGCCTGTCGGGGCACAAGATCGAGATCGGCCTCGTGCCATTCGGATCCATCGGGCTCACCCTCTTCGCGGCGGACCTGTACTTCGCGCACCCACTGCCCGACGCTCCCGGCATCGCGCTCGGCGCGCGCGAGTTCCTGGAACAGCCGGGCGCTGTGCGCGTGCTCTTCGACCTTGCGATGGTGGGCGTCTTCGGCGGCTTCTACAGCGTGCCGCTGTACGCGATGGTCCTGCAGCGCAGCGCGCCGAGTCATCGCTCGCGCATCATCGCCTGCAACAACATCAT
>DASTQG010000043.1:0-12369 GCA_035761885.1 Steroidobacteraceae bacterium
GCGAGCTCACTTCCGCTGCCGCGAAAGGCACGAACTTTGCCGGCTCATTCGCGCTGGTACGGCTCTCGTGCGGCGAGGATTGCGAGCAGGTCGCGATCGTGGACCTCGGGAGCGGCGCGGTGTCGTTCCCCGAAGCGCTGGCGCAGGTGCGCTCGACCTTGCCGTGCCGGCAGGACGATCGGCTCGCATTCCGCGAAGACAGCCGGCTGCTGGAGTTCACGCGCGGGCAGGGCGAGGCGGTGGTGACCGACTACCTGCTATGGGACCTGGAACGTGGCTCGTTCAGCCCGCTGGCGCAGTACCGGCGCAGCGCGGCGCGCTTCTGCGGGACTGGAGAGGCAACCACGGAGAGCACGGAGGACACAGAGCAAAAATGAAGATAAGGTAACTGCGAAGCAGGAAGACGATAGCGTCTCTACTCTTCACCCCAAATTCTTCTCTGTGCCCTCCGTGCCCTCTGTGGTTGATTCTCTTCACTCCGCCACGTACCACCGGCCCTCGATGCTCTCCAGCGAAAAGCCGTTGAACGGCAGGCCCTGACCGGTGAGGTCGTAGAAAGCGAGCGTGCCGTTCTCCCGCATGTCGGGGGCGCTGCGGCTCGCGATCTCGAGCGCCGACACGTACGTCTCGCGCATGTCGATGCTGCGCTCGCACTGCTGGATGAGCGTCTTGAGAGCCTTGTCGGTCTTGCTGGCGCGAAATTTCGGGCTCATCACCACGGTGAGATAGCTGGCGCAATTGCCGTCGCGCAGGAACTGCACCCCTGCCTGGAGCGTTTGCAGCATCTCCGGTGTGTTCGTGGCCGCAGGTTTCTCCCCCGTGTCCGGCGCAGCTCCCTGCGAGCCGAAATCGTCACCTTCGAGCGCAGCCTCCACCTGTGCGAGGAAGGAATCGGGAATTCCGATGCGCCAGGTCTTGTCCGGCGCCTTGCGCAGCGTGACGAGCGCGATGCGCGGCGTGCCCTTTTCCTTCTCTTGCGGCCAGGCGCGTGCGACCGCGTAGTGCGTGCTGTCGCTGTCCTCGACGATGCCGAGGATCTTGCTCGAACGCACGGTCGGCATCGTCGGCAGCGCCATGCGCCGCGTGATGGCGAGCAGGAGGTTGGGAGGCGTGAGCCGGCGCAGCTCCTCCACCGAGGCCGCCTTGCCGAACATCCGGTCCTTGATGGTGCTGCCGTTGCCGGCTTTCTCTTCATCGAGCGCCTTCATCACGCGCGTGCGCAGCGCTTCCACGTCGCCGGCATGCACCATCGACACCACTTCCGCCACCTGCTTGTCGCTGACCGCGCGCAGATACGCATCGACCAGCTGTTTCTGCTGCGAGGTGGCGGCCCAAACGGCCGGCGACAGCAGGGCGAGACACGCAATCCACGACGCAGCGCGCAGAACGGTTCGAATGCTCATGGCGGACCTAAGCGGGTTGGAAGGCATCTAGAATAGCGCAGGGAGACTCCACATGAAGAAGATCTGGAACCTGCTGATGAAAGGCCTCGCGGCCGTGCTGCCGATCGGCGTGACCATCTACGTCGTCTGGTGGCTCGGCACTTCGGCCGAGGAACTGCTGCACGATGCGATCACGCTGGTCGTGCCGGAGCGCTATTACTGGCCCGGCATGGGACTCGTGGTCGGGTTCCTGCTGCTGCTCGGCGCCGGCCTGGTCGTGAACGCCTACGTGGTGCGCTGGATGATGCGCACGTGGGAGGAGTTCCTCACGCGCATTCCACTGGTGAAGACCGTGTATGCCGCGCTGCGCGACCTGGTGAAGTTCCTGCCGGGCGACGGTAAGCGCCGCGACCTGAAGCGCGTGGTGCTGGTGCGCTTCGGCGAGGCGAGCCTGATCGGCTTCGTCACGCGCGAATCGCCCGCGGAGCTGGGCCCGGGCCACGAGGACACCGTTGCGGTGTATTTCCCGATGAGCTACCAGATCGGCGGGTACACGCTTTACCTGCCGCGCGAGCGGCTCACTGCGCTGGATCTGCGCGTGGAGGAAGGAATGCGGCTGGTGCTCACCGGCGGCCTTTCGCTCGGAGATGCCAAACAGCAGTCGGCGCGCTAGCTGCCGGCCGCGGGACTGGCGCGTACGCGCATCGACACCGGGTAGTGGTCGGATCCCAGGTACGCGCCGCCGCGAAAATCATCCACGGTGATCTCGCGCGTGACCAGGCAATGATCGATCTGAATGAAGAGCAGCGGCATGCGCGCCGGCCAGGTGGGCTCGATGCCGTCGGCGCAGCTGCGCAGCTTTCCCTCGCGCAGCAACGCGGTGAAATGCGGCGAGAACGAAGTCACGTTGAGATCGCCCGCGATCAGGAGCGGACCCTCGTGCTCGGCAGCCACGCGCCCGAGCGCGGCGAGCTGGCGATTGCGAACCTCCGATACGTACGGGCCGAGTGGCCAGTACAGATGCGTGCCGAGCACGGCGAGCGGCGGCTCGCCTGCCCTGCGCATCGAAACCAGCAGCGAGGGCTCGCCGGTGCCGCCGAGATCGATTTCGCGCACTTGCAACGGTCGCTCGCGCGTGAGCACGGCGATGCCGGAGCGCAGGCCGGTGGGATGCACCCACGTGTAGGCGTAGTCAGCGCTGATGCGTTCGATCTCCCGTCCCCAGTCCGGCGTCACCTCGAGCAGCACGAGCACGTCGGGACTCTCGGAGCGCACGTAGTCGAACACGCGCTCGTAGCTGCGGTTGTACCCGAACACGTTGATCGCAAGGACGTGCAGGGCGCCGCCCGTGGAGGCGGTACCGGCCTGGGCGGATGCGAAGAGCAGAGGCAGCACCGCCGCGGCATTGATGGCGGCGAGCGCTGCCGCGAGGAGCGCGAAGTGCTTGCGCCCGAACAACCAGAGCGCGACGGTCAGCACGATGCCGCAGAGCACGTATTGCACCCGAAAGTGCACGAACAGCTCGAAGACCCACCAGGTGGCGGCGAGCGCTGCGCTGGCTGTCGCCAGGAGCAGGAGCCAGCACAGGATGAGTGCCGCGCGGGTCATTCGGGCCTGGTTGAGTCGCATGGGTAGGAAAATTATGCGCTATTACGAAGATCTCATCGTCGGCGAAGCTCACGAGTCGTCCACCTTGATGGTCGACAAGGCGCGCATGCTGGCGTTCGCCGCCGAGTACGATCCGCAATATTTCCACGCCGACGAGGAAGCGGCCCGCGCCTCGATCTTCGGTGAAGTGGTCGCTTCCGGAATTTACACCATGGCCCTGTGGCGCCAGCTGGATCACCAGCTCGCGAGCGACATCGCCTGGATCTGCGGCGTCGCGTGGGACGACGTGCGCTTTCCCCAGGCCGTGCGCGCGGGCGATACGCTGCGGGCACGAGCGCAATGCCTGGAAAAGCGCGAATCGCGCAGCGATCCTGCGCGGGGCGTGGTGCGCTATCGCTACGAGCTCTTCAACCAGCGCGACGAGGTGGTGTTCAGCTGCATCAGCACGAACCTGGTGCAGCGCCGCCCGATCGAGAGCCCGCGGGGGCAGACCTGACCCTTCCTAGACGCGGATCTGCCGGGCGCGACCCTCGCCGTAGAACAAATCGACGAAGCGCACCCCGCGCGTGCGCCGGGCAGCGCTGCGGATCGCCTGCAGCAGGTGGAAGAACAGGTGCGCGTCGGCCTGGGGGCCTTCGGCCGCGAAATCCGGCGCGACCCCGATGTGCACGATGACGAAGCGCTCCTCGCCCTCGCGCACGAACAGAGCCATGCCCACCGGGCGCGGGCTGGGTCCTGCGCTCACCGCGAACAACACCTGGGGCTCGGCCGTCCCGGCCAGCCGCACTCGCACCGCTCCGTCCTTCTCGTAAAGCTCCGGCATGCCATAGCGCTCGATCGTTGCCTCGATCCTGTGGCGCACGAGGTCCTGGCCTGCGTTGAAGAACAGTAACTCTTCGAGCGCGGGGCGGTGTTCGGCCGCCAGGCGCGACGTAATGGAGAACGGCAGATTCATGCGATCATCGGCGGGAATGACATAACTCACAGAATAAGCCTGACGCACTGCAACATGGGTTGTGTCGGGCACCAGACGCCGTATCGTAGGCCCGGGACCTCCAGGGAGCGACATGTCATCCCAGACCCGAGACGAGCACTCGATCGCCGAGGCGGCCGCGCAGATTTCGGCGGTGGGCGAAACCATCGAGGTGCTCGCCCTGACGGTCGATCCGGGCCTGCTCGCGCTTTTGCGCCAGTCCGTGGGCGCCAACCAGCGGGTCTGGCATGCCGCCGATCGCGACCAGGCCGTCGAGCTGATCATGGCCGGCAACGTGGGCGTCATCGTGATCGATGCGGCGGTGACCGGCAACGAGTCTGGTGCGTTCTGCGAGCAGTTGCGCGCCCAGTTTCCGGACGTGGTGCTGCTGGTCGCGGGCGGCGTCGACGAACAGACGCATCTCGTCAAGCAGATTACCGCGGGCGACATCTATCGCTTCCTGCACAAGCCGATCTCCCCCGCGCGAGCACGCCAGTTCGTCGAGGCCGCAGTGCGTCGCCACCTCGAGGGCCGCACGTTCACGCCCCTGGAAGCGGCGCCGATCGCGAGACCTCGCTACCCGAAGAAGACGATCGCCGTTCTGATCGGCGTGTTCGTCATCGGCGCGGCGGTCGCAATCTTCCTGTCATTCAGGGGCGACGCGCCTCGAGTGGCCGATGAACCCGCGCAGTACCGACCGGCGGCGTCGGAACCGCAGCCGGAGGCAGCGTCCGAAGGCCAAGTCCCGCCCGCGTTGCAACCCGATACCGCTGAGCCTGCCGCCGCGGCTGACGCGAGCGCAGGCGCAGGCGCGCAAGTTCCCACGTCTGCGCCGGCGAGCCCCGCGGCATCGGGAGCCTCGATCAGCCTCTTGCTGACGCGGGCCGAAGCCGCTTTCGCCCAGGCGCAGCTCGTTGCGCCGGCCGGCAGCAGCGCACTCGACTCGTACCGCGCGGTGCTCGCGATCGAGCCGGACAACCGCGAAGCGCAGGCCGGCCTCGATCGCATCGCCGATCAGCTGCTCACCAATGCCGAGACGGCGATGCTGGAGAACCGTATCGACGATGCGGGCCGCGATGTCGAGTCTGCGCGCGCGGTGCGACCGAACAACATGCGGCTCGCGTTCCTGAGCGCGCAGCTGGGCAAGGAACGCGAGCGCCGGGTCATCGCGCAAGCGCGAGAGGCGGCGGCGCGCGGCAACCACGATCGCGCCCGCTCGCTGCTCGATCGGGCCATCCAGGCGCAGCGCACGCCTTCTCCGGTCCTGCTGCAGGCCCGCCGCGAGCTCGATGCCCTGCGCCGCGGCGACAGCGTGGAAGATCTGCTGCGTCGGGCCAACCAGCGCCTGCAGCAGAACCGGCTGGTCGAGCCGGCGAACGACAACGCACGCATGTACATCGAGCAGGCGCTCGCGGCGGACCCGAACAATACGGCCGCGCAGCAGGCGCGACGCGTGCTCGCCGATCAATTGCTCGCGCGCGGGCGCCAGGCGATCGTGGCGCGCGACCCGGTCGCGGCCGGCAGCTGGCTCTCGCAGGCCGAGGCAATGAACGTCAACCGCACGGCGTTGCGTGCCGCGCAGCGCGACCTTGCAGCCCTGCGCCAGAGCACCGCCCGTGGCGAGCAGGTGCAGCGCCTTTCGGGGCTCATCACCGAGCGCATCGGCCAGGACCGCATGCTCGAACCCGCGGGCGACAGCGCGCTGCACTACTGGCAGGAGCTGCGCAAGCTCGACCCGAACCACGCAGCGTTGCAGCCCGCCATCGCGCCGCTCGGCACGCGCATGGTTCAGCAGGCGCGCAGCTCGATCACTTCCGGTGCCTACGACGCCGCCCAGAGCTCGATCGAAACTGCGCGCAGCATCGGTTACACGGACCTCGCGGCGGTGGAACGCGACCTGCTGGCCGCGCGCGAGCAGGCTGCGTTCCTGACCAACGTGGTCGCCGCGAATCTGCTGGAGCGGGAAAAGCAGGTGGCGCCGCGCTATCCGGCGCTGGCGGAGCGGCGCGGCGTCGAAGGTTGGGTGGAGCTCGAGTTCACGATCGGGATCGACGGCGCCGTGAAGGACATGGTGATCATGGGATCGGAGCCGCAGGGCGTTTTCGATGCCGCCGCGAGACAGGCGGTGTCGCAATGGATCTACCGGCCGATCCTGCGCAACGGCCGCGTGGTCGAGCAGCGCGCCCGCCTGCGCCTGCGCTTCGACGTCCCCGAATAGCAGGTACCGGATACTTGCAATTGTTGGCATTCCCCCGTGCTGCGTCTTCCGGGAATGCCAACAATTGCAAGTATCCGGTACCTAACGCATCAGCGCGCGCAGCTGGTCGCCGATCGGCAGGCGGCGGATGCGATGGCCCGTCGCCGCGAAGATCGCGTTCGTGAGCGCCGGCGCCGCGGGCGGAGTCGGCGGCTCGCCCACGCCCACCGGATCGCGTTCGCTCGGCACGATGTGCACCTCGATCTGTGCGGGCGCTTCCGGCATGCGCATCAGCGGGTAGTCGGCGAAGTTGGTCTGCTCGACCAGGCCGTCGCGGAACGTGATCTGCGGATGCAGCGCGTGCGACAGGCCGTCGATGATGCCGCCCTCCATCTGTGCGCGCACTCCGAGCGGATTCACCGCGCGGCCGCAGTCGATCGCGCCGGTGACCTTGAGGATACGCAGGTCGCCGCGCGGGCTGACCTCGACTTCAGCCACCTGCGCGACATAGCCCCCGAAGGTGAAGTGCGCGGCGATGCCGCGGCCACGGCCCTTCGGCAGCGGTGAGCCCCAGCCTGACTTCTGCGCCGCGATCTTCGCGACTTCCGCGAGGCGGCCCGTGTGGAACTTCGGCCCACCGTGCTGTGCGTAGTCCAGCTCCTGCGGTTCGCCGAGCATCGCGAGGAGCAGCTCCAGGGGATCGCGATTCAGACCGTGCGCGATCTCCGAGAGAAATGACTGCACCACGAAAGCATTCGCGGTGTGCGAGGGCGCGCGCCAGGAACCACGCGGCGCTCCCGAGACCATCGAGTGGTATTCCAGGCGCAGGTTGTGCACGAGCCGCGCCGGAAAGTCGTCCGGATACAGCTCCGCGGTCCACATGTCCTCGGGCTTCACGTTGTCGCGCCGGTAGTACTTGGAAGCGCTCGCCAGCCGATGGGTCCATCCCTTCACGCGCCCTTCCGCGTCCACGGCCGCGCGCAGGTGGTGCAGTCCCGAAGGGCGGTAGAAGTCGTGCTGCAGGTCGTCGGCGCGGTTCCAGACCACCTGCACCGGCGCGTTGACCGCCTTGGAAATCAGCACCGCTTCGCCGACGTAGTCCACCGTCAGTCGCCGGCCGAATCCGCCGCCGAGGCGCGTGCAGCGAACCTCGATGTTCAGCCTGTCGACGCCGGTGAGCTGATTCGCCAGGCGCGAGGCTCCGCTGGGCATCTGGATCGGACCGATGATCGTGACGCGATCGGGCTGCACCCACGCCACGCAGTTCTGCGGCTCGAGCGTGCAGTGGCTCACGTACGGCAGCCAGTAGCGCGCCTCGAAGGTGCGCGCGGCCTGCGCCACCGCGGCGTCGAAATCGCCGTTGTTCAACACGACCTGTCCGGTCTTCCCGAGCGCGGCGCTACAGGCCGCTTCGAATGCAGCGGTGCTCTCGTTCGCGAACGGACCGCGCGTCCAGTTGACCTTGAGCTTCTCGCGGCCGCGCATCGCCGCCCACGTGGTATCCGCCACCACCGCGACGCCGTTGGCGAGGATGGTGTAGGCCTTGCCGGCCGGCGCCGCGTCGATCTTCACCACCTGGCGCACGCCCGGCACCTTGAGCGCATCGCCCGCATCGAAGGACTCCACCGTGCCGTCGAGGTACGGCGAGCGTTCCACGACGGCGTACAGCATGCCCGGCAGGCGCGCATCGAGGCCGAACTCCGCCGTGCCGGTAACGATCTTCGGCACGTCCACGCCGCGCACCGGCTGACCGATGATGCGATAGCGCGCGGGATCCTTGAGCGGCGGCTCTCCGGTCGGCGCGGCGATCTTCGCGGCATCGGCCGCGAGCTCACCGTAGGACAGGCGACGCTGCGAGGCGGCATGCAAGACCACGCCCGGCTCGGTCGAACACTCAGTTGCCGGCACGCTCCAGCGCTGCGCCGCCGCGAGCACCAGTAGTTGCCGCGCGCGCGCACCGATCACGCGCAGCGGCTGCCAAGAATCGCTCACGCTGGTGCTGCCGCCCGCTCCCTGGCCCACGCCGTAGTACTTCCAGGTGTAGCCCTGACCTTCCGGATTGCGAATCAGGCCCAGCGGCATCGGCTCCACGCGCACGCGCTGCCAGTCCACGTCCAGCTCCTCGGCAATGAGCATCGGGAGCGACGTGCGCACGCCCTGGCCCATGTCCGGGTTGTGCGCACCGAGTGTGACCGTGCCGTCGGTGTCGATGCGCACGAAGTATCCGAGCTGCGTGCCGCCGCTGGCTGCCGCGTCAGCCGCCGGCAGGTGCCAGGACACCACGAGCCCGCCGCCCGCGGCGAGCGAGGCCCGGAGGAAGTCGCGGCGCGTGAGATTGCGGTTCTCTTGCGTCTGCGCGCTCATGCGCGTCAGGCGACGATTTGCACGCGCGAGGAACGGCGCAGCGCGACCTTCCACGCTTCGCTCTCGTGCGCCATGAAATGCGCCGTGCTCTGCGCGATGTCCCGCCCGTAATAGCGCTCGACCACGCGCAAGGCCAGGTCCACGCCTGCCGTGAGGCCCGCGGACGTGGCCACCCGCTCGTGCTCGACGAAGCGCGTCTGGCGCACCAGGCGCACCGAGGGGAAGTCGTGGGCGAACTCGTCATGGAACTCGTGATGCGTGGTCGCGGTGAGACCGTCCAGCAGTCCCGCGCGCCCCAGCAGAAACGCGCCGGTGCACACCGACATCGTGATGTGATTGCCGGCGGAGACGCGGCGAATGTACTCGACCGATGCCTCGCTGCCACGCGAGGTCGCCACCACCAGCACCTGCGGCGGGGGAGCCTGCGCCAGCGTGAAATCGGGGACGATGGTCATGCCACCCGAGAGCCGCAGCGGCTCAGGAGCTTCAGCCACCGTGTACAGCTCGAAGGGATTGCGTGCGCCGCGCCCTTTGAGGGTCACGTCCTGGAACACTTCCCACGGGCCGACCACGTTCATGACCGTGGTGCCCTCGGAGAGCAGGAACGCCACCTTCACGCGCTCGAGCTCGCGCGGCTTCGCCATCGTGATGCAACCGGGCCCGGTTTCCGCGGTGCGCGCCTGTGCCAGCATCGGCGTCGCTCCGGCCGCGGCCAATGCCAATGCGTTGCAGATCAGCTCTCGGCGTTGCATATGCCCTCCCTCTGTTCTGACGATCTACAACCGTCCGCTGTTGATGTAGTTGACGACGCGGCGCCGGTAGGCGCGCCCCGACGTGAACTTCGAACCGTTGCTGAGCGTGACTTCGTAGTCGCCGTACAGCTGGCGCGCCATTTCCCTGATGTGCCGCGTGTTGATGATCACCGAGCGGTGGATGCGCAGGAACATCGCCGGATCGAGCAGCGACTCGGCCTGCTGCATGCCGCAGCGGAGCAGGTAACGCTCCGCTCCCACGTGCAGCGTGATGTAGTTGCGGCTCGCCTCCACGGCGTGCACGTCGGCGGGATCGACGAAGATGTAGCGGTCGTTCTTCTCGGCGACGATGCGCTTGGGGCCCGCGCCCGGCACCGCGCCGGAGAGATTGCTGAGCGCCTGCCGCACGGCGGCGTGCACCTGCGAACGCACGTCGGTGGTGCCCGGTGACTGCAGGCGGCCGCGGGCGCGATCGAGCGCGGCGCGGAAGCGCTCGCGGTCGAAGGGCTTGAGCAGGTAGTCGACCGCGTTCAGCTCGAACGCGTCGACCGCGTATTGATCGTAGGCGGTGACGAAGATCACCAGCGGCATCGCGTCGCGGCCGATCTTCTCGATCACCTCGAGGCCGTTCACGCGGCGCATCTGCACGTCGAGGAACACGAGGTCGGGCTTGAGCGCGGCGATGCGCTTCACGGCTTCGGCGCCGTAGCGGCATTCGCCGACGATCTCGACGTCGTTCTCGAGCGCGCAGTAATCCTTGAGCGTCTGGCGAGCGATCGGCTCGTCGTCCACGATGAGCGTGCGGATCATGGCGGTTCCCACTCCGGTGTTGTCGCCACTTTGCAATACGCGCGGTGCTTCGGTCGTGCGCGCGGTCGGCGCGGGATGTTCGTAGCTCACTCGATTCCTCCGTTCAGCGGCAGGCGCAGCCGCGCAAGAAAACCGCCGTCGGCGGCAGTCGAAAGCTCCACGGAACAGTTCTCCCCATACAGCGCTCGCAGGCGCTCGCGCGTGTTGCCGAGGCCGATGTGCTGCCCTGATCCCTCGCCCTCGGCATGCGCGCTGCCCGTATTGTGGACGGAGAGCTCCAGCCAGCGCGTCAGGAGCCTCGGCTCGATGACCTGGCGGGCCTCGATGGTCACGTCCACCCTTTCTTCCTCTTCGGCGGCGCCATGCACCACGGCGTTCTCGGCCAGCGGTTGCAGGATCAGGCTCGGCACGGTGGCCCCCTGCAGGGCCGGGTCCACCGTGATGGTGAAGCGCAAACGGTCGGGGAATCTGAGCTGCTGGATTTCGAGATAGTTCCTGACGAACTCGATCTCCCGCGACAGCGACACGAGGTCCGCATCGCCGTCGCGCAGGGTGCGGCGCAGTAGGTCGCCCAGGCGGATCACGATCTGCCGGGCCACCGCGGGCCTCTGGTCGATCAGACCGCTGACGGAGTGCAGCGTGTTGAAGAGGAAATGCGGGTGCAGCTGCATGCGCAGCGCATGCAGGCGGGCGCGAACGGACTGATTCTGCAGCTCCGCGACCCGGAGCTTGTGGTCGCGCAGGTCGAGGAAGGTGCGCACGCCGAGCAGCAGCCCCAGGCCGAACCAGTAGGAAACGAAGAAGTCCGGGATGCTCACGACCAGGACGCCCGAGCGCAGCCATTCGCTCATCTGCTCGCCGAGCGCGCCTTCCTCGGTCATGGCCATGACCCACTTGAAGGGTTCGCCCCACATCATGTCGATGGCGAGCGTGAGGAGCGGAGTGGCGAGACAGGCAAAGAGCGCAGCGAGTCCGAAGTGCCCGAGTGCAGCGAGCCAGCGCCGATCTTCGGGCCAGCCAATGGCGAAAGCGGCCCGGTACAGAAGGACCAGGATCAAGAACAGCATGCCGTGTTGCAGGATGCGGGCGGTCGGGTCCGCTACGGTGACACCCGGCACGGCGGCCACACGCACGGCATAGCTCAGGACGCGGGTGATGGTCATCACCGCCCAGAAGGGCAGCGTCACCCAGAGAATGAGGGGCCAGATGCTGCGTTCGTGGACGACAACCACCGGAACGGCCGGTGCACTCGGGACGCTCGGTGTCGGACGCGGCCGTGCTTGCGCCGGCGCGGTGCGAAGTGCCGTTTCCTCCAGCTCGGCCGCGGGCGTCTCGATGCGGGCGCTCATGACCGGCATGAGCTTATCAGCCCGGCCGGCGCGCCGACGCGCGCTTCGGCCTTCAAATCGGGACAAGGAGATGATCTTGGGTGCCAAGCCCGCCAGACCCTAGGCCGGCGGGGGGTCACCTACAACGTGAGCGGGACGACAGGCTATGCGGAGATGTCGAACCGCTCGGCGGGGGGCATGAGCACCCGTCTTGCCACACTAGGTCGTAGCAGCTGCCGATGCAGAGGGGGCACCGCGCGTAGCCTCGTGCTTGCGGCCCAGCGACTGTGCAACCCAGACCCAGATCGCACCCACGACGGCACCCGCCCAACCGATTCCCGAGGTCTCGAAGCCCAGCGCCGAAAGCCCCTTGTGCAAGGTGCCGGAGGTCGCATCGCCGCCGCGGTAGACAAAGGTATCGATCAGGCTCTTCGCCTTGTACTTCTCCTCGCGCGTGACAGTCGTGACCAGCGTGTCGCGGCAGGGACGCGTAATGGCGTACTCCCCTATGCGGCGGATCGTCAGCACGCCGATGACCACGGCGAACACGGGGAACAGGCCGACGGCTACATAGCCGAGTGTCATGAGCACGGGGATCGACACCAGCAGAGCGCGGAACCCGAACCATTTCTGCAGACGGGAGAACAGGAAGATCTGGATGAACAGCGAGGATCCCTGCACGACAATGTCCAGGGTCGCAAAGAACGCCGTTCGTTCGTCGCGAGTCGCGAAGCGCTCCGCCACCATCTCCTGCTGCTCGAGGTAGACGAGCGTGGAGATCCAGGTGAGCAGGAAGACGAAAGTCGCGATGCCCAGCAGGTACGGCGACGAGACGACCTGGCGGAACGAGGCCAGCGCGCTCCCGCCGAGAGCGCGATCGACGTCGGCGGTGGAATCCTGGCGCGTGCCGTACTCGCGGTGCCAGCGGGTCAGCAGGCGGAGGAACACCAGCGCT
>DASTQG010000044.1:0-8193 GCA_035761885.1 Steroidobacteraceae bacterium
CCCGAGAATTGCAATATTGCAAAGTCCGGTACCTATACGTTGCGCAGCGCGCGTTCGTTCGCGATGGTGACGCTGCCGCGGCCCAGGCTGATCCAGCCTTTCGCGCGCCACGTCTGCAGGTGCTGGTTCACTATCTGCCGCGACAGTCCGAGAAACTGCGCGAGCTCTTCCTGCGACAACGCGAGACGCGTGCCGCCGCCCTCGACGGCGCGGCCGTGCAGAGCCGCGAGGCTCAGCAGGCGCTTGGCGAGCCGTGCCGGCACGCCGAGCAGTGCCGAATCTTCCATCATCTCCGCGGTCCAGCGCGCTCGCTGGCAAAGCAGCTTGATCAGGTGCAGCGCGAGCGAGACTTCCTTGCGCAGCAGAGCCACGAAACTCTCGCGCTGGATCACGAGCAGCTCCGTCTGCGTGATCGCGGTGGCACTCGCGGTGCGCGGCTGTCCGTCGAGCAGCGCGATCTCGCCGAACGAGTCACCCGGCTCCATGATGTTGAGGAAGACTTCCTTGCCGCCCGCGCCGCTCACGCTGATGCGCACCTTGCCGGTGATCACACCGTAGAGCGCATCGCCGGGATCGCCCCGCAGGAACACCACCGCACCGGGCTCGTAGCTGCGGCGCGTCGACAGCGCCACGATCTCCGCGAGCGCATCCGCGCCCAGGCCGCGGAACAGGGCGTTGCGCTGTACGATGGTCGTGGGGTCGAGTGCCAAGGCGGAATTTCCGAGGGTTTTCGTCCCGGACAATAGCCGTGAGGACACCAAAGGGAAACCCTCCGCCCTCACTTCCGTCAGTGGCTGGCCGTGCTGGCGTCCTTCACGATCTGCGCTCATTCCCCGAAATCCGCAAGGCCCCGGTCATGCTGCGCCCCGTGCGCGTCTGTCGTAGGACGGGCGCTAGCGTCACCGTTCTGCTGCCCGCGCTGCTCGCGGCGGGTCCGGCGTGCGCACAGTACGAGGTGGAGCAGCCCTCCCCTGTCTGGGTGCGTGCCCTCATCGACGCACGCGTGGTGCGCGGCTCCCAGCCGCCGAGCTGGACCGACAGCGGCCCCGGCAAACTGCGTCATGGCGGCCGCCTCACCGAGAACGGATTCGAACGTGTGACGCGCGCGGAGCTCGCGCAACTCGTGCTCGAGTTCGGCGCCGCGCTGCCGTGGGGCGTGCGCGCGCAGGCACAGCTCAACTTCCAGCAGGATGTCGCCGAGGACGACGAACCGTTCCTCGTGGAAGCGTTCCTGCGCAAGGAATGGGGAGCGCCGCGCGCCGGCTTCGGCTTGCAGGCCGGGCTCATGAACACGCCGTTCTCGCTCGAGCACACGGGCCCCGCCTGGTCGCCCGAGTACACGATCTCGGCTTCGGCGCTCAACAGCTGGTTGTGGGAGGAAACGAGTGTCGCGGGACTGGAAGGCGAATGGTGGCGCGAGGCAGCGGGCCTGCGCTTCGGTGTCCTCGCGGGCGCAGGCTACGGTCCCGATCAGATCGGCCGGCTGCTGTCGGTGCGGGGCTGGACGATGGGCGACGTGCTCAGCGGCGTCAACGCCGAGCTGCCGATGCCTTCGGGCGAGCGCACCGAGATCTTCGACGAGCGAGACGACCGGCCCGCGGCCTATGCCTCGGTGTCCATCGGCGATGCCGAAGAGCGCGTGAGCCTGCGCGCCGGCTGGTTCGACAACTTCGGCGACCAGTACGTCCCCGGCGTGTGGGAGACTCGCTTCACCACGTTCGGCGCGATCTGGCACCCGCATCCGAACATCGAGGTGCTGGCGCAATACCTCGACGGCGAGGCGCAGGTGTATCTCCCGCAGAACAGCAGTGCCCTGCAAGCCACGTACGGCCTGCTCTCCTGGCACAATCGGCGCCATCGCGTGAGCTTCCGCTACGATCGGTTCGAGCTGGAAGATCTCGACGGCGGCCCGAACACCGCGGAAAAAGGACAGGCCTGGACTGCGGCGTGGTTCTGGCAATTCGGCCTGCGTCATCGCCTGGCGTTCGAGTACGTGTGGATGGACAGCCGGCGCGAGGCACTGGCGACACCCGAGCCGTCCCAGGATGGCTGGCAGTTCGGTTATCGGTTCAGGTATTGACGTGCGGCGCTTCCTCGCAACAACCTTCCTGTGCGCGCTCATCGCATCGGCGAGCGGCACATCCATGGCTGCGGCCGACGTGGTCGGGCGCGTGATCGGCGCGGACGGCAAAGGCGTGGCGGACGCCGTCGTGTTCGTTCACGATCCCGGTGCGGCCGCGCCGGCGAATGCGCAGGCGCGCCGCGCGACCATGGACCAGGTGGACAAGACTTTCGTGCCCGGCGTGCTGCCGGTGACCGTCGGCAGCGAAGTGCGCTTCCCGAACCACGACCAGATCCATCATCACGTGTACTCCTTCTCGCGCACCAAGAGCTTCGAGCTGCCGCTGTACAAGGGACAGGACGCAGAGCCCGTCCTGTTCGACAAGCCGGGTGTCGTGAAGGTGGGCTGCAACATCCACGACTGGATGTCGGCGGTGATCCTGGTGTTGCCGACCGCGCACTTCGCCGTGACGGACGCGAACGGCGTGTTCAAGCTCACCGAGCTGCCCGCCGGCAGTTACTCCCTCGCCGCCTGGCACGAGCTCAGCCGCGCGAAAGTCGACGACACCGTGCAGGTGGTGAGAATCGGCGCGGACGGCACTCCCGCGGTCGCACAGGACCTGGTCTTCGAGCTCGATCTCGCGCCGGCCCGGGCGAGACCGGCGATGCGCGGCCTGCGCCGGGATCAGTGAGCCGCGATCCATGAAGTGGTGGGCGCGCAGTTCCCTGCGCACCAAGATCTTCGTCGCGTTCGCGGCGCTCGTGCTCGCGGTGCTGATCGCGGCACTCGGCTTCACGCAGTTCGTGCTCAGCCGCGAAGCCCAGCGCACGGTGACGGCGAACCTGCGCACCACGGGCCAGGTCTTCGACCAGTTGATGGCCGAGCGCGCCGCGCGGCTGTCCACCAACGCGACCCTGCTCGCGAGCGATTTCGCACTCAAGCGAGTGATCGCGACGCACTTCGACACCGAGACGTACGATCCGGACACGCTCGCCTCGGCCGCGGTGAACTACCAGCGCCGCATCGGCGTGGATCTGCTGTGGATCACGGACGAACGCGGTGGCTTGCTGGCGGGCTCGGTCCAGGGAACGGATCCACGCGAGCTCGCGCCACTCGAGGAAGCGCTCGAGACTGGCGAGCCGGCCACGGCGATCGCCGAGATCGAGGGCAGCCTGTTTCAGCTGGTGGCCGTGCCGGTGCTCGGACCCGACACCATCGGTTTCCTGGTGCTGGGTCATACCGTGGACGACGCGTTCGCGGCGCGCCTCAAACACGACACCGGCTCGGACATCTCCTTCGCCACGGGGGAACGGGTCTTCGCGTCGTCGTGGCCCCCCGAGGCAAGAATCGGCGCTCTGCAATCGTCGGCAGGGCGCATCGGAGCGCTGGCGGGATCGCCGCAGGACGTTTTCCTGCTGCGCTCGGCGCAGGGGCGCCTCCTCACGCGCCTGGAGCCGGTGACCGCAAGTCTCGGCGAGCCGGTCTTCGTGGTGATCCAGGGTTCCTACGACCGCGCACTCGCACCCCTGCGTTCGCTGCAGCGGCGCATCGCCGCGATCGGCGCTGCGGCGCTCACGGGCGCGTTGCTGGTGGGCATCGCGCTCGCCGGCGGCATCACTTCGCCGGTCAAGGCACTGGTCGCGGGCATGCGCGAGGTGCTCGCGGGCAATCTGCGCTACCGCTCGCGCATCGAGCGCGAGGACGAGATCGGATTCCTGGCGCGCTCGTTCAACGAGATGGTGAGCGGCCTGGAAGAGCGCGAGCGCATCAAGGACACCTTCGGACGCTTCGTGTCGCGCGAAGTCGCCGACGCGGTGCTCGGCGGCCACGTGCCGCTCGCCGGCGAGCGGCGTGAAGTCAGCATCCTGTTCCAGGACATCCGCGGCTTCACTGCGATCAGCGAGAAACTCGATCCGACGACGCTGCTGCGAGTGCTCAACCGCTTCTTCACGCAGGCGGTCGCGGCGGTGGAAGCCGAAGGCGGCGTGGTGAAGCAGTTCACCGGCGACGGTGTGATGGCACTGTTCGGTGTGCCCAACGCGGTGCCCGATCATGCGGAGCGCGCGGTGCGCGCTGCGCTCGGCATCGTGAGGCGCCTGGAAACGCTGAACGCGGAGCTTGCCGCGCAGAACCTGCCCACGCTCGCGATCGGCGCGGGGATTCACATGGGCGAGGTCGTCGCCGGACTCATCGGCCCGGACGAGCGCGTCGAATACGGCGTGGTCGGCGAGGCAGTCAATCTCGCCAGCCGCATCGAATCCATGACCAAGGAACTGGCGGCGGTGGTGCTGGTGTCGCAGGAGATCGCGGATCGGCTCGGGCCGGGCTTCGTGCGCGGCCGGTCCGCGCGCGTGCCCGTGAAGGGCAGCCGGCAGTCGGTGCAGGTCGTCGAGATCCTAGCCCCGCGCGAGTGAATCGCAGAGCGCGCGCCAATCGCGCTCGGTCTGCGCGTCGGCGGGAAACGAGCACTCGATGCGCAGCTCGTCGAGCGTCACGTTGTGCGGCGTGCCGAACGTGGTCCAGGTCGTGAAAAAGCGCAGTTCCTGGTCCGCCTTGCGCCAGATCGTGGTGAGCAACGGCGCGGTGTGCGCGCCGCTCTGCAACAGGCCCCAGCGCGAGGGCACGTCCGGGTAGGCGAGCACTTCCGCGAGCAGCTCGCGAATCACGATGTCGGTGGGAGACGCGGCGACTTGCCGATGCGTCTGCGCGACCATGTCCTGCGCCACTTCTTCCCAGTTGGCGAGGTACTGGCGCAGCCCGTCCGGCTGCAGAACGAAACGCAGCGCGTTGGGCTCGATCTCCCGGTCGCCGAACAGCCAGCGCAGCAGCAACTCGCAGCCGGAGTTCATCATCTTCACGTTCCAGTGCCGGTCGTGCACCAGCGCGGGAAACGGATCCTGCTGGCGCAGGATGTACTGCACCGCGCGATGCACCTGCGCGAGCTCCGGCGCCGCGAGCGAGGTTTCCGGGTACAGCGGCGCGAACCCCGCCGCCAGCAGCAGAGGGTTGCGGTCGCGCAGGGGAATCTGCAGCGCCTCCGCGAGGCGCGCGATCATTTCGCGGCTCGGCTGCGAGCGCCCGGTTTCGACGTAGCTCAGGTGGCGCGCCGAGATTCCCGCATCCAGCGCGAGATCGAGCTGGCTCAGCGAGCGCGAGGTTCGCCAGTCGCGCAGCAGCGTGCCGACGCTCGACGCGGACCGCGCGCCTGCGGATCTCGTAGCCGACGGAGCCTGCGCTCTGGCTGATTCCATGCGCGGAAGTATGACAGCCACCAGGGCGGCTGGGCATAACCTCAGAGGTCATGAGCTGTTGGTGGCGCGCGCCGAGCAACTCGTCCCGCGCGAGCCCGCGCGCCGCGGCGGGATGCGATGATGCGTTTTTGACAAGGGGAGCCTCCATGGCAAATCGACGTCAGGTTCTGAAAGCCGGCGCGGGCGTGCTGGCCGGCGCGGCATGGGTTGGCGCGTACGCGGCGGAACCGAAGCAGAAGACCCTGCTGGTGCTGGGCGGCACCGGCTTCATCGGACCGCACATCACGGACGTCGCGGTGCAGCGCGGCTGGAAGGTCACGCACTTCAATCGCGGCAAGCGCGATCCGGACGGCGTGCCGGGCGTCGAGACGCTCCACGGCGATCGCAAGGGCCAGCTCGACTCCCTGCGCGGCAAGCAGTGGGACGCGGTGGTCGACAACACCGGCTACATCCCCAAGTTCTGCAAGATGTCCGCCGACCTCCTCGGCCCGAACGTCGGCTTCGCCTTGTTCGTGTCGAGCATTTCCGCCTACGCCGGCTTCGCCAGGCCGAACGACGAGTCCTCGCCCGCGGGCGTGCTCACCGACCCCAATGTCGAGCAGATCACGAACGAGACCTACGGCCCGATGAAAGCGGCGTGCGAGCAGGCGACGTTCGATGCCTTCAAGGACCGCTCCTGCGTGGTCCGGCCGGGATACATCGTGGGGCCCAAGGACACGAACGACCGCTTCCCGTTCTGGCCGGTGCGCTATGCGCGCGGCGGCGAAATGCTGGTGCCCGGCGCGCCGACCGATCCGATCCAGATCATCGACTGCCGCGACATGGCGGCGTGGATGATGACGCTGGTGGAGAGGCGCACCAACGGCATCTTCAACGCCGTTTCACCGCCGAACATGTTCACCATGAACGACCTGATGCAGGCAGTGCAGCGCACGGTGCCGGACGCCAAGACGACGCTCACCTGGATCCCCGAGGATTTCCTGGCGAAGACCTGGCCGAAGGAAGAAATGGGCGTGCCACCGTGGGCGCCGCTCAAGGGCGAGGAACCCGGTTTCTCGTTCACCTCCAGCGAGCGCGCGCTGAAGACCGGTCTCAAGATCCGCCCGATCGCCGATTCCGTGCGCGACACCTACGAGTGGTTCCGCACACTGCCGGCCGAGCGCCAGCAGACCCTGCGCGCGGGCGTGAAGCCGGAACTGGAAACCGAAACCCTGCGCAAGTGGCACGAAGAGAAGAAGAACTGAATGGCCACGAAAGGACACGAAAAGACACGAAAGTAGAGACAAACGAAATTTCTCTTTGGCGGATTCCTTCCCGTTCGTGTCCTTTCGTGTTTTTCGTGGCCATTCTTCCTATCATGCGTGAGTGACTCTTCTGGCAAGTGTTGTAGAAACTTCCCAGCGCGTCGGCGCCACGTCGGCGCGGCTGGCGAAGGTGCGCGAGCTCGCGGCACGGCTGCGCGCCTTCGAGCCTGAAGAAACGGAGATCGGCGTCCAGTACCTCGCGGGCGAGGCGCCGCAGGGTCGTTTCGGCATCGGCTACTCGATCCTGCGCGAGGCGAGCGAGGCGTCGGCCGCGACCGAGCCCACGCTCACGCTGTCGGAGGTCGATCGTCGCCTGACGGAGATTGCCTCGGTGCGTGGCACGGGCTCCGCGGCGCGTCGCACCGCTGCCCTGCGCGAACTGTTCTCCCTCGCAACGCCTCCCGAGCAGGAATTCCTGATCCGCCTGCTCATGGGCGAGCTGCGCCAGGGAGCGCTCGCCGGCGTGATGGTCGACGTGATCGTCGCCGCGACCGAGTTGCCTGCCGCGCCCGTGCGGCGCGCCCTGATGTACGCGAAGAGCGTCGGCGCCGTTGCGCGCATCGCGCTCATGGAAGGCGCGCAGGGACTGGAGCGCTTCCAGCTCGAAGTGCTCTCACCCATCGCGCCGATGCTCGCGCAGACGGCGGCCGACACCGCCGAAGCCTTGGACCAGCTCGGCGGCGAGATCGCCTTCGAATGGAAAATGGACGGCGCGCGCATCCAGGTGCACAAGGCCGGCGACGCCGTGCGCATCTACACGCGCAGCCTGAACGACGTGACGGCCGCCGTGCCCGAGATCGAGCATGCGATCCGCGAGCTGCCGGCAGCCGAGCTGATCCTGGATGGGGAGGCGATCGCGTTCGATGCGCGCGGCCGGCCGCATCCGTTCCAGGTCACGATGCGCCGCTTCGGGCGCAAGCTCGAGGTGGAGAAGTCACGTGCGGAACTGCCGATGAGCGCTTTCTACTTCGACTGCCTGCGACTGGATGGCGAGAGTCTCGCCGACCGCCCGGCGCGGGAGCGCTTCGCGGCGTTGTCGCGAGCAGTACCCGCCGCGCTCGTGATTCCGAGACTCGTCACCTCGTCCGCAGAGGAGGCGGCGGCCTTCTACGATGCGGCGATCGCTGCAGGGCACGAAGGGCTCATGGCGAAGGCACTGGATTCGCCGTATGAAGCGGGCAACCGCGGCGCGAGCTGGCGCAAGATCAAGAAGGCACACACGCTCGACCTGGTGGTGCTGGCCGCCGAGTGGGGCCACGGCCGGCGCACCGGCAAGCTGTCGAACCTGCATCTCGGCGCGCTCGACCCTGCGACGGGCGAGTACGTCATGCTGGGCAAGACATTCAAGGGCCTCACGGATGCGATGCTCGAGTGGCAGACGCGCGAGCTGCTCGCGCGCGAAACGCGGCGCGACGACTACACGGTGTACGTGCGTCCCGAGCTGGTGGTCGAGATCGCGTTCAGCGATCTGCAGGTCAGCCCGCGCTATCCCGGCGGTCTTGCGCTGCGGCTCGCCCGCGTGAAGCGTTATCGCGACGACAAGTCGGCGGCGGATGCGGATACGATGGAATCCGTG
>DASTQG010000045.1:0-8255 GCA_035761885.1 Steroidobacteraceae bacterium
GGCCTCGAGCAGGCCCTGGGAGTGCGCCCGTGCGAGGAGCGGCTCGATGCTCGCGATGGGGAGGCCGGTCCGCGACTCGAAGTCCTCGGGCGCGAAGCCCTCGATGAGGCGCAGCGCATTCAGCATGAACTCGAACGGCAGGTCCTCGGCCTCCACTCGCTGCCGCTCCAGCCCGGCCAGGGCCGCAAGGTTCGTGTGCGACTCCATCGCTTCCATGTACTGGCGCGGCTGGCGGACGATCGCAGTCCGTTCGATCCGGCCCTGTGCAGCCTCAGTGAGCTTGCCGTGTGCGCCCGCGCCAATGCCCACGTAGTCACCAAACAGCCAGTAGTTGAGGTTGTGAAGGCAGCGACGGCCTTCGCGGGCATAGCCGGAGATCTCGTACTGGCGGAAGCCGGCAGCTGAAAGGCGAGCCTGGCTGCTGCGCTGCATCTCCCAGCAGGCATCCTCGTCGGGCAGCGGCGGCGGCTTGTGAAAGAAAACCGTGCCTGGCTCGAGCGTGAGCTGATAGTGCGAAATGTGGGTCGGCTCGAGCGCGACGGCTGCATCGATGTCGGCCTCGGCCTGCGCCACGCTCTGGCCGGGCAGGCCGTACATGAGATCGATGTTGAAGTTGTCGATGCCGGCGGCGGCGAGCTCCTCGACCGCGCGATGGATATCGCCCACCGAATGGATCCGACCGAGCGCACTCAGGTGCCCCGCGTTGAAGCTCTGCCCGCCCAGCGACACGCGCGTGATCCCTGCGCCGCGGTATTCGGCGAACCGCCCGTGCTCGATGGTTCCGGGGTTGGCCTCCAGAGTGACCTCGGCGTGCGTTGCCATGCGTAACAGGCGCCCGGCGCCCTGCAGAATCTGCGCGATCGCCTGGGGCGTGAACAGGCTGGGAGTACCGCCGCCGAAGAACACGCTGATCACTTCACGCCCGCCCGTGGCTGCGCTCTGCCGCTCGAGATCGCGGAGCAGCGCGTTCACATAGCGCTGCTCGGGCAGCACGCCTTCGCGCGCATGCGAGTTGAAGTCGCAGTACGGACACTTGCGCACGCACCACGGCAGGTGCACGTAGAGCGCGAGAGGCGGCGGCTTAAGGAGGTTCACCCGGCGATTGTAGTGCCCCCCGGTCGGTTGCGAGCGCCGCCACGAGACGCGCGAGAGCCTGCGCGCGGTGGCTGAGCGCGTTCTTGCGCTCGGGCGCGAGTTGCGCGGCAGTGAGCCCGAGGCCGGGGACTGCGAAGACCGGGTCGTAGCCGAAGCCCTGCTCGCCGGCCGGCGCCTGCGCGATGTGTCCAGCCCACGCGCCCTCGCAAATCAGTGGAGCAGCGTCATCGGCCGTGCGCACGAAGGCGAGCACACAGCGAAAGCGCGCCGCGCGAGCCTCCACGCCGCGCATTTCCTCGAGCAGCTTGCGAACGTTGTCCGCATCGCTCGCGTCCGGACCCGCGAAGCGCGCCGAGTACACGCCGGGTCGTCCGCCCAGTGCCTGCACTTCGAGGCCCGAATCGTCGGCTAGCGCGGGAAGCCCCGAGGCACCAGCGGCGTGCCGTGCCTTGAGCAGGGCGTTCTCCGCGAAGGTGCGGCCTGTTTCCTCGACCGGATCGATGCCGAACGCGGATTGCCGCTCGAGCGCGATCCCGAGCGGCGCCAGGAGCGCTGCGAACTCGCGCAGCTTGCCGCGATTGCCGGTCGCCAGGACGACGCGCATCGCTCAGGTGGAGGGCGTGAGGGCCTGGGCCTGCAGGGCCAGCAGCTCGCCGATGCCCCGGGCAGCGAGATTCAGCATCTCGTCGAGCTCGTGGCGGCGGAACGCGTGACCTTCCGCGGTGCCCTGCAACTCGATGAACGCGCCGCCATTGTTCATGACCACGTTCATGTCGGTTTCGGCCTGGGAGTCTTCGGCGTAATCCAGGTCGAGCACCGGCACACCGCCGCAGATCCCGACCGAAACCGCGGCCACCTGGCCGTGGATGGGATTGCCGGCGAGCTGACGACGCTGCTGCAGCGTCGCGATCGCATCGACCAGCGCGACGTAGCCGCCCGTGATCGAGGCCGTGCGGGTCCCGCCGTCGGCCTGCAGCACGTCGCAATCGATCGTGACGGTGCGATCGCCGAGCGCGCGCAGGTCCGCGACCGCCCGCAACGAGCGACCGATCAGCCGCTGGATTTCCTGCGTGCGACCGGTCTGTTTGCCCTTGGACGCCTCGCGCGCGGTGCGCGAATGCGTCGCCCGCGGCAGCATCCCGTACTCGGCCGTGATCCACCCCTGGCCCTTGCCGCGCAGGAACGGCGGCACGGTTTCTTCGACGCTCGCGGTGCAGAGCACACGCGTGTCGCCGAACTCCACGAGCACCGAGCCTTCCGCGTGACGCGTGAACTGCCGTGTGAAACGGACCGGGCGAAGCTGATCGGCGGCCCGCCCACCGGCGCGGGCGCTCAACGCCCCACCCAGCGCAGGGCGGCGGCGGTCGTGTTGTCGCTGTAGGGGGCCGACGCTTCGACCGCCCGCTTGCCGAGGTCGGCGAGTGCCGTGCGCAGGTCGCCGTTGCCGGGCTTGTAGAAGTTCGCGATGTCCGGGTCCTTGAGGTTCGCCCACAGCCCGTCCGTGCACAGCAGCAGGATGTCGTCCGGCTTGAGCACCTTGCGCCCGCTCACCGTCATGTCGGGAAGTGCCGCATCGCCGCCCAGGCAGCACTCCACGAAGTTGCGCATCGGATGCCCGTGCACTTCCTCTTCCTTGATGAGCCCCTCGCGCAGCAGCTGCTCGACGTGGCTGTGATCGCGCGTGCGCTCGCGCACTTCGCCATTGCGGATCTGGTAGACGCGGCTGTCGCCCACGTGCGCCCAGAACGTGGCTCCGTCCTGCGCCAGGCAGACGGCGCAGGTGGCGCGCGGGCGCGCATCCACGGTGAGGGTGGTGCCGAGCGCGACCACTTCGTCGTGCGCGCGGCCCAGCGAGAGGTGCAGGAATCCCAGCGGATCGAAGATCGGGTGCGGGGTGTGCCAGAAGCTCTCGAGCATCGACTTGAGGGCGACTTCCGCGGCGCGCGCACCCTGCGCGTGGCCGCCCATGCCGTCGATCACGACGATGAACGCCGCGTGCTCTGCGACCGCCACCGCGACACGATCCTGATTATCCTCGCGATGGCCAATCAGGCTCAGATCGGCGTACTCGACCTTCAACGTCCCAGCTCCGCGCACCTGCTAAACTCGGGCGCGGCTTTATAGCACCAAAACAACATGATCCGCAGCATGACGGGCTTCGCCCGGCGCGAACAGACGACCACCGCGGGCACGCTCACCTGGGAGCTGCGCACCGTGAATCATCGCTACCTCGAGGTGGGCTGCCGCCTGCCCGAGGAGTTCAGGGGCGCCGAGGGAGACTTCCGGCAGTCGATCGGCGCCAGCGTGCGGCGCGGCAAGGTCGACAGCACGCTGAACTTCCGACCGACCGCCGACAGCGCGGCGCTGCTCGAGATCGACCACGCGCTCGTGCAGCAACTCGTCGGTCGCGCGCAGGAGATCGCGCGCATCGCGGGGCAGAGCGCCGCGCTCGACCCACTCGAGGTCCTGCGCTGGCCGGGCGTGGTGAGCGAAACGAGCCGCGACCTCGCGCCGCTGCTAGCCGCTGCCCACGCCGTACTGGCCGCGGCGCTCAAGGACCTCACCGAATCGCGCGCCCGCGAAGGCTCGCGCATCCGCGAGGTGCTGCTGCAACGCTGCGATGCGCTGCTCGCGCTCGTGGAAGCCGTGGCGCATCGGCTGCCCGAAGTGCGCACGCGCATTCGCACCAGACTCGTGGAGCGCCTGGCGCAGCTGCAGGCTCAGCCCGATCCCGACCGCCTGGAGCAGGAACTGGTGATCCTCGCGCAGCGCATGGATGTGGACGAGGAGCTCGATCGCCTGCGCAGCCACGTCACCGAGATCCGCAGCGCGCTCGATTCGAGCGAGGCGGCCGGGCGGCGGCTCGACTTCCTGATGCAGGAGCTCAACCGCGAGGCGAATACGCTCTCCTCGAAATCGCAGGACTCCGAGACCACCAGGGCCGCGGTGGAAATGAAAGTTCTGATCGAGCAGATGCGCGAGCAGATCCAGAACGTCGAGTGAGCACTCCCAGGCGAGGTCGTCTTTTCGTCATCGCCGCGCCTTCGGGCGCCGGCAAGACCAGTCTCGTGCGCGCGCTGATGGAGCGCGACCCGAAGCTCGGGTTCTCGATCTCGCACACGACGCGCCAGATGCGTCCCACGGAACGCGAGGGCCACGACTACTATTTCGTGGACAAGGACACGTTCCTGGCGATGGCGAGGGCCGGCGAGTTTCTAGAGCACGCGCAGGTTTTCGACAATTTCTACGCGACCGGCAAGGCGCCGGTGGAACGCGCGCTCGCCGACGGGCGCGACCTGATCCTCGAGATCGACTGGCAGGGCGCGCAGCAGGTGCGCAAGGCGCTGCCGGAGGCCGTCACCATCTTCATCCTGCCGCCGTCGCGGGCTTCGCTCGAGGAGCGCTTGCGCAACCGCAAGACCGACAGCGAGGAGGTCATCCAGCGGCGCCTGCGGGACGCGGTCAAGGACATGTCGCAGTGGCGGGACTTCGACTACGTAGTAGTGAACGACGACTTCGAGCGGGCCCTGGGCGACCTGCAGGCCATCGTGGCGGGGCGGGGCGAGGCCTTGCGTGCCGGCCGGCCGGGGCTGGAGCGCTTCGTGGCCGGGCTGCTGGCCTAAGCCCCCCTCCTCAAGTACACTTCCGCCCCCTTTTTCCCAGCCCCCGTTCAGGTCGCCATGGCTCGCATCACGGTCGAAGATTGCCTGCAGAACGTCGACAACCTGTTTCAGCTCGTGCTGGTGGCCGCCAAGCGTGCGCGCCGGCTGGCCAACGGTGCAGAAGCCACGGTCGAGTGGGAGAACGACAAGCCCACGGTGGTCGCGCTGCGTGAAATCGCGGCTGGCAACGTGACGGCCGAACTGCTCGAAGAGCAGGAGCCGGTGGTGGAACAGGCGCCGCCCGAGATGGAGATCCCGCCGGACTTCCGCGCGCCGCAGCTCGGCCTCGGCGACTAAAGGGGACTGTCCCCTTTTCGGCCCAGCGAGGGCCGAAGCTCCCGATACGTCACCGAAAAGGGGACTGTCCCCTTTTTTCACGCGGATTTGCACCCATGCGGGGACCGACTAAAGTCTGTCCTCGATGGACTACGCCGCCTCACTGCTGAACCTGATCCCGGGCGCCACGCGGCGCACGCTGGGCATCACTCAGCTCATCGCCAAGCTCGAGAACTACCTGCCGGCCGAGCAGGTCGAGCGGGTCCAGCAGGCCTACGAGTTCGGCGCCGCCGCGCACCGCGGCCAGAAGCGCATGTCGGGCGAGCCCTACATATCGCACCCGATTGCCGCGGCCAACATCCTGGCCGACCTGCACATGGACGCCGAGACGATCATCGCGGCGATCCTGCATGACGTCATCGAGGACACCCCGACAGCAAAGGAACAGATTGCCGAGCAGTTCGGCAAGGAGGTGGCGGAGCTGGTCGACGCCGTCACCAAGCTGGACCAGATCAAGTTCAAGAGCCGCCAGGAAGCGCAGGCCGAGAGCTTCCGCAAGATGCTGCTGGCGATGGTGCGCGACATCCGCGTGATCCTGGTGAAGCTCGCCGACCGCACGCACAACATGCGCACGCTCGATGCGATGCCGCTGCCCAAGCGCCGCCGCATCGCCCTCGAGACGCTCGACATCTACGCGCCCATCGCCGAACGGCTGGGCCTCTACGGCATCAAGCTGGAGCTGGAAGAGCTGGGTTTCAAGGCTCTCTACCCGCACCGCTACCGCGTCATCGAGCGCGAGCTGAAGCGCGCGCGCGGCAATCAGAAGCAGTTCGTCGGCAAGATCGCCGAGACGCTGCGCACGGCGATCGCCAAGGCGGGCATCCAGGCGGCGGTCGAAGGGCGCGAGAAACACCTTTACAGCGTCTACAAGAAGATGCGCAAGAAGCGCGTGCCGCTGAACGAGATCGTCGACGTGTATGGCTTTCGCATCGTCGTGGACAGCGTCGACACGTGCTACCGGGTGCTCGGCGTGGTGCACGGGCTCTACAAGCCGATGCCCGGCCGCTTCAAGGACTACGTCGCGATTCCGCGCGTGAATGGCTACCAGTCGCTGCACACGACGCTGTTCGGGCCGAACGGCGTGCCCATCGAAGTGCAGATCCGCACCGAGGACATGCACAAGGTGGCGCAGGCCGGTATCGCGGCGCACTGGAGATACAAGACCCCGGGGAGCGATGCCGGCTCCGCGCAGCAGACTCGCGCGCGCGAGTGGCTCAACCAGCTGGTGCAGATCCAGGAAGGCGGCAACTCCGAGGAGTTCCTCGAGAGCGTCAAGGTCGACCTGTTCCCCGACAAGGTCTACGTGTTCACGCCGCGCGGCGAGATACTGCGCCTGCCGCGCGGAGCGACCGCCGTCGATTTCGCGTACGCCGTCCACACCGACGTGGGCAATCGCTGCGTCGCCGCCAAGGTGGACCGCAGGCTCGTGCCGCTGCGCACGCCGCTGCGCAACGGTCAGACGGTCGAGATCATCACCGCGAAGGGGGCGGCACCGAACCCGGCGTGGGTGAATTTCGTCGTCAGCGCCAAGGCGCGCGCCGCGATCCGGCACTACCTGCGCAGCCTCAAGCGTTCCGAGGCGATCGAGCTGGGACGTCGCCTGCTCAATCAGGGACTGGGCGAGTTGTCGCTGTCGCTCAAGAAAGTGCCGGAGGAACGGCTCGCGGCGGTCGTCGCGGAGCTCGGCGTCAAGGATGCCGAGGAGCTCTACGAGCGCATCGGCCTGGGCGAGCGGCTCGCGCCCCTCATTGCCCGCCGCCTGCTGCCGGTCGCGGATGTCTCGGCGCAGAGCACCGACAGCGGGCGGCTGGTGATCGCAGGCACAGAGGGCCTGGTGCTCACCTATGCGCGCTGCTGCTTCCCGATTCCCAACGATGCGATCATGGCGTACCTGTCGAGCGGACGCGGCGTGGTCATTCACCGCGAGTCGTGCGGCAACCTCGCCGGGTATCGCAAGCAGCCCGACAAGTGGATCTCGGTGAGCTGGGAACGCAACCTCGACCGGCTCTTCAGCTCGGAAATCCGCGTCGAGGTCGCCAACAAGATGGGCGTGCTCGCGGCCATCGCGGCCAGCATCGCGGGCACGGAAACCAACATCGATCACGTGTCGCTGGTGGAGCGCGACGTCGACACCTCGACGCTGATCTTCGAATTGCAGGTGCGCAACCGCAAGCACCTGGCGCGCGTCATGCGCACGATCCGCAACATGCCGGACGTGCTGCGCGTGTATCGGACCATCGCTTAGACAGAGGCGGTATCCTGCGGATAATGTGAATGTCCCCTTTTTTCTTTGGCCGAGGTCGAGCATGCCGCGACAGATCATCAGCACCGGCGAGGCACCGAAGGCGATCGGCACCTACTCGCAGGCCGTGCGGACCGGGAACACCGTGTATGTGTCGGGGCAGATCCCGCTCGATCCCGCGACGGGCGAGCTGGTGGGCAACGACATGGAGGCTCAGATCCGTCGCGTGTTCGACAACATGGCCGCGATCGCCCGCGCGGCGGGAACCGATCTGAACGCCGCGGTGAAGGTGACGGTGTTCATGCTCGACCTCAAGCACTTCGCACTCGTCAACCAGATCATGGCGCAGTACTTCCGCGAGCCTTATCCGGCGCGGGCGGCCGTCGGCGTCGCGGCGCTGCCGCGTGGCGCGCAGGTCGAGATGGAGTGCGTGCTCGACCTGAGCCCGTGAGCCCGGTCGCAAGTCCCGAACGCTGGCCGGTCACCTCGCTCAAGGGTGTCGGCGATTCGCTGGCCGACAAGCTGGCGAAGCTCGGCGTCTTCACGGTTCAGGATCTGCTGTTTCTCCTGCCGCTGCGCTACGAGGATCGCACCCGCGTGGTGCCGATCGGCTCGCTGCGTCCCGGCGATCGCGCCGTCGTCGAGGGCGAGGTCGAGCTGACCGAGGTGGTGTTCCGCGGCAAGCGCCAGCTCCTCACCCGCCTCTCCGACGGATCGGGATTTCTCACCCTGCGTTTCTTCCACTTCACGGCGAGCCAGCAGGCCGCGCTCACGCGCGGCGTGCGGGTCCGCTGCTTCGGCGACGTACGCCGCGGCCCGCTCGGGCTGGAGATCGTGCATCCCGAATACCGCATCGTGGTGGGCGACGGGCAGGAGCTCTCGGAATCGCTGACGCCGGTGTATCCGGCCACCGAAGGCGT
>DASTQG010000046.1:0-2456 GCA_035761885.1 Steroidobacteraceae bacterium
CCTTTTCAGTCTTCCTTGCGCTTTTCTTCGAAGCGCGTGATCGGCTCGCCGCTCGTGATCGTGATGTCGCCGTCGACCACCGCGCCCTTGGCGATCGCGAGCATGCGCGCGGTCACGCTGCCGTGAATGACCGCGGTCTGGCCGATCTCGAGCTTTTCCGAGATCACGATCGAGCCCGTGACCTTGCCGGCGATGACCGCGTGGTTGGCGTGGATGCCGCCCTCCCAGTGCGCGCCGACCGCGAGGTTCACCGAGCCGTCGACGTGCGCGTCGCCCTGCACGTGACCGCACACCACCAGCGGGCCTGCGGTTTCCAGATTGCCCACGAACTTGGTGCGCTCGCCGAGGAAGGTGGGTGTGCCGGAGAACGCATCGCGCAACCGGCGCCGGGGATTGTCGGTCATCGTGTTCCTCGTCGCGTCAGCCGCGAAGGCGGACAGAATAACCGAAGTCGGCGCGGAACCTGATTACAATGGCGCCGCCGCAACGCAGGGGTCCCTCCATGAAAGCCACACGTTTCGCCGTCGGTCTCCTGGCTCTCGCCCTCATCCTGTCCGCCTGCAGCCGGCGGCAGTCGGAATGGGAGGCCGCTCGCAGCACCGACACGGTGGAGTCCTACGAGCGCTTCCTCAAGGCGTTCCCGAGCGGCGAGTTCTCCGCTCAGGCGCAGGCGCGCGCGGAGGAGTTGCGCGAGGCTCGCGATTGGAAGAAGGCGGTCGAGACGAACACGCTCGGCGCGTACCAGCAGTTCATCGCGCAATATCCGGACGGACGCATGGGCGATGAAGCGCGCATCCGCATCGAAAGCTTCACGCTGATGGCCTCCGGGACACCGCCCGCCGATGCAGCCACGCTGCCCACGACGTCGCCGCTGCCGCCACAGAGCAACGTGCCCGCCACGAGGCCTGCGCAGCCGCCGACGCCCACGGGCGCAACCGCGACCATGCCGGGCCCCGCGGCGCAACCCGCCGCGAGCGGTGGCGCATACCGCATTCAGCTCGGCGCTTTTTCCGGCGGCGAGAAGCAGGCCATGGGCGAATGGCGGCGCCTGCAAGGCGCATATCCGCAGCTGCTCAGCGGCCTCTCCGCCTCGGTGAAACTCGCGACCACCAACGCGGGCCATCTCTATCGTCTGCAGGCGGGCGCGACCAACGAAGCACGCGCTCGCGACATCTGCGCCAGGCTGAAGGATGAAGGACAGGCCTGCGTCGTCGTGCCGCCCTGAGCCTCATTGCGCGCCGCGGAACGGCGGCGCCCCCGCAGGCAGTGACCTGCGGCACGAACTGACGTGCCCGGCGGACGCGCGCGTCCAGAACTGACAATCTGCGTCACAGGGACCGACCCTCCCGGCCCCATTCAACTCGTTGAAAACAATACAAATCCTGCGTTGGCACGCGGGATGCTTTATCCCTGCCCGAGAGTTCTTGAACGGATCGATCGAATGCAGCAATCGCAGCTCGTCGCGCTCCTCGTGCCGGAAGGCAGCGAGTCGAGTGCGCACCCCGAGAGCGGAGCGATCCTGCTGATGCGCAGAGCCGACGGGCAGCTCGCGCTGGCGACGATCGATGCGAGGCTGGCCCGGGCGCGACGCGCGGCGAACGCCGCGGGCGCGGCGCAGAGATAGAGGAGCCGACCCGACAGTATTTTTGGTTGCGACAGTTTCCCCCTGAACCCCTGTGGTTCGCTCTTTGCGCCGCGCATCAGCTTCCCCCGCTCGCGGCGCTTCTTTTTTTGGGGTCCCGATTCTTCCCCTAGCCAACCGGCCACAGATACCGACCGCAGTCGGCGTCGTTCATGCGCACTTGGTCCAAAAGGCGCAGCCCGAGCTTGCGCGCCACGTTGAGCGAGGCCGCGTTGTCCGGGTGAATGATCGAGATCACGCGCGGCAGGTGCAGCTTCTGCTGCGTGTAGCGAAACACCGCGCCGGCCGCTTCCGTCGCATAACCCTGGCCCCAGGCAGCGCGTGCCAGCGTGTAGCCCAGCTCCCGTTCCACGATCCCGCCAGGGATCGAGCCTTGGAGATAAGAAGCCCGCGGCGTGCGACCTGACCCGGCGGGCAGATCCTCGATCTCGAAGTACGTGAGTCCGCACCTGCCGATGAGCTCGCCGTCGCTCTTGCGCACCACCGCGAGCTGACCGAGCCCGAGCTCGTCGTAGAAGCGCAGCGTCGACTCGACCAGCGCCCGGGATTCCTCCGGCGTGCGCGGTCGGCCCGGACCGGTGTAGCGAGCCACCTCCGGGTCGGCGTGCAGGCGCGTATAGAAGTCGAGATCCTCCATCCGCATCCTGCGCAGCAGCAGCCGCGGGGTCTCGAGACTCGGGTCGTCGGCCGCCAGTGTCACTTCGTCCCTCCGTCACGCCACCAGCGCCGATGCGCTAAAGTTTCGCGCCTTGTACGTCCGAGGATACCCGACGATGCGCACCCCCTCTTTGTCGGCGTGGCTCGCTGCGGCGCT
>DASTQG010000047.1:0-2663 GCA_035761885.1 Steroidobacteraceae bacterium
CGCCGCCGTGCTGCCGGACGCACCGGTCGTCCAGGAGTTCCTGTGAGTTCCACACCCGCGCGGCGCATCGGCCGCGAAGCAGACTACGACGTCGAGCGCGTGCGCGCCGACTTTCCGATCCTGGCGCGCCAGGTGAACGGCCGCGCGCTCGCGTACCTGGACAATGGCGCCTCCGCGCAGCGCCCGCGCTCGGTGATCGAAGCCGAGTCGCGCTACTACGAGCGCACGCACGCCAATGTGCACCGGGGCGTGCATACGTTGAGCCAGGAAGCGACCGCCGCCTTCGAGTCCACGCGCGAGAAGGTGCGCGCCTTCGTCAACGCGGCCTCCAGCCGCGAAGTCATCTTCACGCGCGGCACCACGGAGTCGATCAACCTCGTGGCGCAGAGCTATGCGCGTCCGCGCCTGCAACCGGGGGATGAGATCCTGGTGAGCTGGCTCGAGCATCACGCCAACATCGTTCCCTGGCAGCTCGTCTGCGAGCAGACGGGCGCGGTGCTGCGGGCCGCGCCCATCGACGAGCGCGGCGAAATCCGATTCGAGGAGTTCGAGAAGCTGCTCTCCGAGCGCACGCGCCTGGTCGCTCTGGCCCATGTGTCCAACGCGCTGGGCACGATCGTGCCGATCCAGAAGTTCATCGCGGCCGCGCACGCGCGCGGCGTGCCGGTGCTCATCGACGGCGCCCAGGCGGTGCCGCACCTCGCCGTCGACGTGCGCGCGCTGGACTGCGATTTCTACGCATTCTCCGCGCACAAGATGTACGGACCCACGGGCGTCGGCGTGCTTTACGGCCGCGAGAAGCTGCTCGAAGCCATGCCGCCGTGGCAGGGCGGCGGCGACATGATCCTGGAAGTGCGCTTCTCGGGCACCACGTTCAACGCCCTGCCCTACAAGTTCGAGGCCGGCACGCCGAACATCGCGGGCGTCGTCGCATTCGCGGCGGCGATCGACTACCTGACCGACATCGGCCTCGAGCGCATCGCCGCCTACGAGCACGGGTTGCTCGAGTACGCGACCGCGAAACTGGCGGCGATTCCCGGGCTGCGACCGATCGGCACCGCGCGCGAAAAATCGGCGCTGGTGTCGTTCGTGCTGGAGGGCGTGCATCCGCACGATCTGGGCACCATCCTGGATGCGGAAGGCATCGCCATCCGCACCGGCCACCATTGCGCCATGCCCGTCATGGAATTCTTCGGCGTGCCCGCGACGGCGCGCGCCTCCTTCGCGCTGTACAACACGCGCGAAGAGATCGACCGGCTCGCGGCGGGCGTCGCGCGGGCGCGCGAGGTCTTCGCCTGATGGACCTGAAAGACCTGTACCGCGACGTGATCGTGGATCACAACCGCACGCCGCGCAATTTCGGGCGGCTCGAGCCGGCCGACGCGCACGCCGAGGGCGTGAACCCGCTGTGCGGCGACCGGCTGGACCTGTACGTGCAGCTCGACGGCGACCGGCTGCGCGAGCTCAAGTTCGAAGGTAAGGGCTGCGCAATCTCGGTCGCCTCCGCTTCGCTCATGACCGAAGCGCTCAAGGGACGCACCCGCGCCGAGGCGCAGCGTTATTTCCACGAGGTGCACGCGCTCCTCACGCAGCAGGGCTTCTCTCCCTCCTTCGATCTGGGCAAGCTCGCCGCGCTCTCGGGCGTGCGCGAGTTCCCGGCGCGCGTGAAATGCGCGAGCCTGTGCTGGCACACGCTCAACGCCGCGCTCGCACGCCAGCTCGCGCCCGTTTCCACCGAGTGATCCGATGCGCGCCTACGAGAACGAACCCATCGTGGTGCAGCGGGACGTCAAGGCCGTGGTGATCCCGGCCGGCGTCGAAGTGAAGCTGCGCACGGGCCAGGCGGGCTACATCACGCAGTCGCTCGGCGGCAGTTTCACCGTGTACGTCGAAGGCAACCTGTTTCGCATCGCGGGCGAGGACGCCGACGCGATCGGCAAGGAAGCCGCGCGACCGCCCGAGCTGCCGCCCGGCGCCACCGACGAGGATCTGAAGAAGATCGTCTGGGACCAGATGCGCAGCTGTTACGACCCGGAAATCCCGATCAACATCGTGGACCTCGGCCTGGTGTACGAGTGCGAGGTGCGCCCGAACGAGGACGGCACTCGCGACGTCGAAATCAAGATGACGCTGACGGCGCCCGGTTGCGGCATGGGCGAGGTGCTGGTGCAGGACGTGAAGGAGAAGGTGGAACGCGTCCCGACCGTGCGCGCGGCCCAGGTCGAGCTGGTGTTCGATCCGCCCTGGAACCAGTCGATGATGAGCGAAGCCGCTCGCCTGCAGACCGGAATGATGTAGCACGCATGGCCAGCCGCACGCTCACGGTCGTTCGTCACGCGCACTCGGAAGCGGCCCGGCCGGGGCAGGATGACGCTGATCGCCCTTTGAGCGCGCGCGGCCAGCGCGAGGCGGGACTCGCCGCCGTCGCGTTCGCGCGCAGCGTGGACAGGCAGGACGTGCCGCTGCTGCTGGCGAGCCCGTCGCGGCGCACGCGCGCCACGGCCGAGGAGTTCGCCCGCGCGCTGGGGCTCGATCCCGCCTCGGTGCAGACGGACGAGCGCCTCTACCTGGCGTCCGTGGACGCCCTGTTCGACGTATTGCAGGGAGTCGAGGATGCGCAGCGGCACGTCGTCGTGATCGGACACAACCCGGGCCTGAGCGAC
>DASTQG010000048.1:0-16611 GCA_035761885.1 Steroidobacteraceae bacterium
GGCATTCCGGTGATCCTGCGCGATGCGCAGGTGCTGCCGATCTGGGAAGGCACCACGAACGTGCTGTCGCTCGATCTGCTGCTGCGGTCGGAATTGAGCGCAGGCCTTCAGGCGCTGCGCGCGAAGGTAGCTGACGTCGCGGCGAAAGCCGATACGCAGCTGAAAAATGCGGGGGACGCGGCCGTTGTCGCGGTCGATCGTGCCGTTCAGTGGCATCGCAGTACCACGGATCGCGACTCGCGGCTGTCGGCCGCGCGCGAGTTCACGCTGACGCTGGGCCGCGCACTGCAACTGGCCTTGCTGATAGAGCATGCCGCCGGCGTCGCCGATGCTCGCGACCGCTCCAGCGCAACCGCGGCAGCGCTGCGATTTCATCGCAACGGCATCGATCGACTGCTCCGCTGATAAGAAAGGGGACTGTCCCCTTTTATCGACTGCGCCCGTCCACCGGCACGCGCGGAATCGTCGCGAGGTCGACGTCGGTCAGGCAGCGCACGTTGATCGCCGCCATCTCGTTGCCGCGGGGATCCTTGCCGGTGCCGAACGGCGCGCAGCCACACTTCGGGCAGAAGTGGTGGCGGATGACGTGCTTGTTGAAGGTGTAGTGCGCGAGCGCGCTTTCGGGCGATTTGATCGTCAGCTTGTCGCGCGGCACGAACCAGAGCAGGTAACCCTTGCGGCTGCAGTGGCTGCAGTTGCATTCCATGACCTTGTCCGGGTCGCCCTCCACCACATAGGCGATCTGTCCGCAGTGGCAGCTACCCTCATGCGTCTTCGTTCCCTGCCCGCCCATGGTCGACCTCCGGCTTGCCCGTTGCAGGAAGCGCATTCTACGGCGCTGAGGGCCACCGCGTGCCAGTGCTGCGAAGGCCGGTCCGGGGCGAAAATGTGAATGTCCCCTTTTCCTGCACTCATCCCGTTCATACGCCGTCGACCCCTGCCGCGAGGAGCGCCGTGCGCAGGCGCGCCAGTGCGTACTTCTTGCGACTGAGCACGGTGTCGCGCGGTGCGTGCGTGAGGCGCGCGATGGTTTCGGCATCGAAACCCGCCGACCACAGCGCCACGACCTCGCGCTGCTGGAAAGGCAGCTCGCCGAGCGCGGCGTCCATGATCTCCCGCACCTGGCCGGCATTCACGTAGTGCTCGAACGGATCGCAGGTGTCAGTCGACTGCGGCAGCGATTCCGCCAGCCCGTCGGGAAACGGGATCACGCGCGCAACGTCGGCGCGGCGCAGGTAATCGTCGACGAAGCGGTTGCGCGCCAGCGTGAACAGCCAGGTGCGGAAGGCGGCGCCTTCGGTGCGCACGTAGCCGCGACGGCGCGCCGTCTCGATGAGGCGCAACCAGGTCCACTGCGAGACATCTTCCGCCGCGTTGGGGTCCGAGGTCAGGCGCTGCAGGAATGCCCGCAGGCCGTCGCGATGCCTGCGGAACAATGCTTCGAAGGCCGTGTAATCGCCGTCGTTCTGGAAGGATTCCATGAGCTCCGCGTCGCTCGCCTTTGCGTCCCGCGCATCCTGCAGGGCGTCGCGAACCAGCTTCGGGGTCAATCGTTCCTTGCGCAGCGGCGCCCGCATCTGCATGGGCGCGCGGCCGCTCGCGCGGCGCACCCGCGACAGCAGGACTTCTTCGGGCTTCACCGCAAAAGCATCGGTATTCATCGGTCGGAGCTCCGGCGCAGGATCAGGACCACGGCCGCGACCGCGGCCACCAGGGGAACGGCGAGCTCGACGGGCTCGAAACTGCCGCGCAGCGCGTACCAGCCGCCTTCGTCGATCAGCCACACCGGGCGCAGCCAGTCGGGCGCGTGCGCGAACAGCCAGGCGCTCAGCAGTGGGTGCTCGCTCAGTTCCCTGAGCACGTGCAGGCTCGCCCAGGAGAAGCTCGCCACGAACGCCGTCGCCCGGCCGCGGGGGAGACAGGCGGCCGTGCAAAGGGCCATGCCCAGGACGTGGCAGGCCGTCACGGCGTTCGTTGCGAGATCCACCGGCAGGCCCCGGGCGGGCGCGTCCGGCTGCGTGAGCCAGCTCAGAACGAGGACGCCCAGGAGGCCAGCCAGCAGAAAGACGACGCCGCCGGTGAGCAAGCGGCGGTCTACCGGCGGAGAAGACACGGGAGGAGAAGACACGGACATCGTTTGCAACATGCGTCCAACCCACTGTGGTTGCGGCGCATTGGGCGGCGAGCGCGCCCCGCGAGTCCTGACGAAGCCTTGAAGAATCTCTGAATTCTTTCTTCGTGAGGTAATTCAACGGCTTGCCTTTTGCGGCATACTGCCCTGGCCCGAGGGACCCCTGACTTTTCGCATGCCCGCAACCGCGCCGCCCGCGCCGTTCCTGCTCGAGGACTGGCGAGTCGACCCCGCGCTGGACCGCATCACGCGGGCCGGCCAGTCGGTCAAGCTCGACCCCAGGACGATGCAGGTCCTGCAATTCCTTGCCACCCGCGCGGGCGAGCCGGTGACCCAGGAGGACATCGAGCGTCACGTCTGGGCCGACGTCGTCGTCGGTCCCAACTCCGTGTACCAGGCCATCGCGCAACTGCGGCGCTCCCTGGGGGACGACAAGCGCCAGCCGCAGTACATCGAGACCATTCCGCGCAAGGGCTACCGGCTGATCGGCCGCGTATCACCGGTGGACGCCGAAGCTGCGTCAAGGGCCGAGCCGACAACAGCGGCGCGTGCTGAATCGGCCCCGCTCGACGTTCCGACCGTTGCACCGCCACCGACCGCGGCCGCCACGGGCACTCCACCCGCCGCGCGCTGGTGGCGCGTCGGACTGGTCGCCCTGCTCGTCGTGGCCGGCATCGCGTACCTGCTGCTCCCGCAATCCGTGCGCAGCCGCCTGGATCCGACGGATCCGCACCAGCGCTCCGTCGCAGTGCTGCCGCTGGTCGACCTGAGCCCCGAGAAGTCCGGCGACTACCTCGCCGACGGCATCACCGAAGAAATCCTCAATTCCCTTGCCCACATGCCGGAGCTGAAGGTCGCCGCGCGCACCTCCGCGTTCACGTTCAAGGGCCGCAACGAGGACGCGCGCGCGATCGGCGACACGCTGGGCGTGCGTTACGTGCTGGAAGGGAGCGTGCGGCGCGTCGAAAAACGCATCCGCGTCACCGCGCAACTGGTCGACACGCGCGACGGTTACCAGGTCTGGTCCAAGAGCTACGACCGGCCGTTCGTCGACCTGCTTTCGATCGAAAGCGACATTGCGCACGAGGTCGCAAACGCGCTGCGGCTGGTGCTGAGCGAGCGCTCGGGCGAGCGCCTCACGCAGGCCGCGGCCGCGGACATCGGCGCCTACGAGATGTTCCTGATCGGCCAGCACGCCTGGCAGCAGCGCACGCCGGAAGCGCTGGAGCGCGCCCTGCCCTACCTGCAGCGCGCCATCGACCTCGACCCGAAATTCGCGCAGGCATACGCGGCGCTCGCGCTCGCCCATCTGAGCCGCTACTACTATTCCGGAGAGAGCCTGGAGGACATGCGTCAGCGCATGGAACCGCTCCTGGAGCGCGCGCTGGAACTGAACCCTTCGCTGGCCGAAGCACATGCGGCGCGCGGCCTGTTGCAGACCGAGCTGCTGCAGTTCGCCGGTGCGCAGAGCGACCTTGCCCGCGCCATTCAGCTGAACCCGAACTACGCCAACGCCCACCTGTGGCTCGGCATGACGCTCTTCTACCAGGGCCGCCCGCGCGAGGCGCTTGCGCACTTCGAGCGCAGCGCGGACCTCGACCCGCTCTTCTTCCAGCATCCGAACTGGATCGCGGGCGCCTTGTGCGCGCTCGGCCGCTACGACGAAGCGCTCGTCCAGCACCAGAAGGCGCAGAAGCTCGGCAACCAGCACGCCAACACGTTCTGGCCGCTGGCGGTGACGGAACTGGAGCGCGGACGCCCCGACCTCGCGGCACTCGCCTGGGCGGAAGCCTCGGAACGCGCGCCGCAGGCCACGAACTTCGTCATCGAGGCGGGCTTCAGCGAGCTGGACATGGGGCAGCTGGAGCTCGCGGACCGGCACTTCACCCTGGCTCGCAATCTCCTGCCCGAGGACGGCTCGTCCAGCCTCGCACCGGCGTGGGCCATGCTGGCGCGCGGCGACCTGAAGGCCCTGAAGGAACATCTCGCCCTGCCGGTCTTCACGAGCAGCGACGACACCTGGGCGCTCGCCGATACGGCCATGCTCGCGACGTTCGCGGGCGAGCCGCAACTGGCGCTCGAGCGCTACCAGCGGGTGCTGGCGACGCCGATCGGGGAGACGATCGTGTATCGCGGCGTCTACGCTTCCATCTGGCGGCGCCTGCATGCCGTCTGGCTGGCTGCCGCCTATCGGGACAGTGGCGACCAGGAACGCGCCGCGCAGACCGCGCGTGCCGCGCTGCGCGAAATCGAGCGCCTGCGCAAGGCGGGCGTCGCCTGGTTCGGCGTGGACTACCTGGAGGCTGCCGCCCGCGCCGTCCTCGACGAGCGCCGCGCAAGTCTCGACGCGCTCAAGGTTGCGGTCGACAAGGGATGGCATCGCACGTGGTGGGCGCGGCAGGATCCGGCGTTTCGCGAGTTGAAATACGATCCGCAGTGGCAGGCGCTCATCGCCCGGGCTGATCTCGCCCGCGGCTCGGCGGCTGGCCTCAGCGAATGACCGTCGGCTCGGCGGCGGAGGACAGTGCGACGCGGGCGCAATGCGCGCCGAGGGCGAGCACGAGCACGGCCGCAACGCCGGCCACCCACAAACCGAATCTCAGGTAGCGGGCGCGACATTCCAGGCGGATTTCCCGGGCCGCGGTGCGTGCGGTCCGCAGGATGACTTCGTCGTGGCTTCCTGCCGCGCTGGCACGCGCGAGGACGGCAATCTCGTCACCGTCACCGGCGTGATGGGAGCGGTCTCGTCCTTCCGGGTTCATGGGCTCTCTGCGGGTCCTGTGTTTTCTCTAACGATCCAGGGGCGCGCGATGGTGTCCGGGGCCTTTAACGGTGCACCCCGCACCCTCAGATACCGCCGCAGGGCGGGCGCCCGCCCGCGCAACCTTCAATGGCAGAATAGCTCCATGGAATACCGCGACTACTACAAGGTCATGGGCGTGGAACGCGGCGCCACCCAGGACGAGATCAAGCGCTCGTATCGCAAGCTCGCACGCAAGTATCACCCGGACGTGAGCAAGGAAGCGGGCGCGGAGGACAAGTTCAAGGAGGTGCAGGAGGCTTACAGCGTGCTCTCCGACCCCGAAAAGCGCGCGGCCTACGACCAGCTCGGCCAGCGCCGCCCGGGCGAGCAGTTCCAGCCGCCTCCCGACTGGGGACGCAACTTCGAGTTCTCGCAGCAGTTCGGCGGCGGCGAAGGCGGGTTCGACGACGGGCAGTTCAGCGACTTCTTCGCCAACCTGTTCGGCGGCGCCAGCCCCTTCGGCCGCGCCGGCGCGGGTGCGGGCCCGCGACGTTCACGTCCGCGCCGCGGTCGCGACCACCACGCGCAGATCGAGATCTCGCTCGAGGACGCCTACAGCGGCGGTGAACGCGCCATCCAGTTGCAGCGACCGACCGTCACTCCCGACGGGCGTGTCGAAACCACTGATCGCGAGCTGCGCGTGAAGATTCCCGCGGGAGTCACCAGCGGCACGCAGATCCGCCTCGCCGGCCAGGGGGAATCCGACCCCGGCGGCGGACCCACCGGCGATCTGTACCTGGAGATCCGGCTGCGTGAGCACCCGCGCTACCAGGTCGAGGGACGCAACGTGACGATCACGCTGCCGGTCGCGCCCTGGGAGGCCGCGCTCGGTGCGACGATCGAAGTGCCGACGCTCGGCGGGCCGGTGGAGCTGCGCATTCCGGCCGGAGCCCGTGCCGGGCAGAAACTGCGCCTGAAGGGCCGCGGACTGCCGGGACGGGAGCCGGGAGACCAGTACGCCGTTCTGAAGATCGTGCTGCCGCCGGCCGACACTGACAAGGCGAAGGCGCTCTACGAACAGATGAAGAACGACCTGCCCTTCAACCCGCGCGCGGAACAGTAGCTGATGACGCCGCTCGACCCGACCCCTCTGGTCATCGCGCAGAACATCCAGCTCGCCGTCGCACCGGTTTTCCTGTTGTCCGCCGTCGGCATCCTGCTCACGGTGCTCACCAACCGCCTGGCGCGCGTGATCGACCGCGCGCGCAAGCTCGAGGACATGGCACCGGCAGTGGCCAGCGGCCCGGACCTGCGCGAACGCCAGGAGCAGTTGCGCGTGCTCGCGCGCCGCGCGCGCATGCTCAATCGCGCCATCACGGCGAGCGTGGTGTGCGCGCTGCTGGTTGCCTTCGTGGTGGTCGCCATCTTCGTCAACGAGTTCGTGGGCTTCGACATGTCGGCGACGATCGCGGTGCTGTTCATCCTGGCGATGCTGACCTTCATCGCGGGGCTGCTGCTGTTCCTGCGCGAGGTTTTTCTCGCGATCGGTGCGCTGCGTCTCGGGCAGAAACGCTAGAGCACCCCCGCGCGGGCAGTAGTCAGCGGCGAATGACGAAGCACTGGTGGATGCGTCCCGCGCGCTGAAAATCGCGCGGGATGGACTTCGCGCTGATGTCCTCGACGCGCAAGGCCGCGAGCGCGGCGGTGTCGAGCCTGAAGCGCTCGTAGTTGGTCGAGAAGATCAGCACGCCGTCCGGCGTGAGCAGGCTCGCCGCCTGCGTGACCAGGCGAGCGTGGTCGCGCTGCACGTCGAGCACCTCGCTCATGCGCTTGGAATTGGAGAACGTCGGCGGATCCAGGAAGATCAGCCCGAAGCGCGGCCCGCGCTCGCCGGCGGCGCTCTGCTCCGCGAGCCAGCGCACCGCGTCGGCCTGCACGAACTGGTGCTGCGGACCCGCCAATGCGTTCAGCTCCAGGTTGTCGCGCGCCCAGTCGAGATACGTGCGCGACATGTCGATGGTGGTGGTCGCACGCGCTCCACCGGCCGCGGCGTAGACGGTCGCGGCGCCGGTGTAGGCAAAGAGATTGAGAAACCGGCGCCCGCGCGCCAGCTCGCGCAGCAGCGCGCGCGTCGGACGGTGATCCAGGAACAGGCCGGTGTCGAGATAGTCGGTGAAGTTCACCCGGAACTTCAGCCCTCCTTCCGCGACGACGTGGAACCGCCCTGCATCGTCGCGCTTCTCGTACTGCTCGCCGCCGCGGCTGCGCCGGCGCGTGCGGAAGTGCACGCGCCCGAGGTCGACTCCGAGCACCTCCGGAAGCACCGACATCGCCTCGTCGCGCCGCTGGCGGACCGCGCGCTCGTCGATCGTCTTCGGCGCCGCATATTCCTGCACCACCAGCCAGCGCTCCGGCGTTCCTTCGCCGGCACCCTGGTAGATGTCGATCGCGAACGCGTACTCGGGCATGTCGGCGTCGTAGACGCGATAGCTGCTCACACCCTCCTTGCGCGCCCAGGCGGCGAGCGCGTCGCGGTTCTTGGTGAGGCGATTGGCGAACATCTGCGCGCCCGGGCGCGCTCGCGCCGCCGCCGCATCGCGCAGGAGCGTGCCCTCCTGCTCTTCGCGCGGCAGATCGAAGCTGCGCTCGTCGACCTCCAAGCGCAGCAGCCGGCATTCGATCGGGCCGTTCCAGAGCGTGTGCGTGCGCCGCGCCCGCAGGCCGAGCGCGCGCCCCAGGCGCGGATTGCCGGTGAACACGGCCGCTTGCCAGCCGCGGCAATGCGAGCGCAGGCGATCGCCCAGCGTGCGATACAGCGGCTCGAGCGTGCTCTCCTCGCCCAGGCGCTCACCGTACGGCGGGTTCGTGCACACGAGCCCCTTCGCGGCGCCCTGGCAATCGAGCTGCGCCAGCTCGCGCCGCTCGATGTGCACCTTGCCGCGCAACCCCGCACGCTCGAGATTCTGCAACGCGAAGCGAACCGCAGTCGCCTCGTGGTCGTAACCGACGATGAAGGGCACGGACGACACCGCCCGCTCGCGTCGTTCGAGCGCCTCGCCCCGTACACTGGTCCAGAGCGTCTCGTCGTGCTGGCGCCAGCCGTGGAAACCGAATCGCTCGCGCAGCAGGCCCGGCGCGATGTCGTGCGCGATCAGCGCCGCCTCGATCGGCAGCGTCCCCGAACCGCACATCGGATCGATGAACGCACCGCCACCCGCCGCGATCTCGCGCCAGCCGGAGCGCAGCAGGATGCCGGCCGCGAGATTCTCCTTGAGCGGCGCGGCGACGCCCCGCTCGCGGTAGCCGCGCCGATGCAGGCTCTCCCCGGCGAGGTCCAGGTACACGGTGATGCGATCGCGCGCCGCGTGTACGTGCACGAGCAGGTCCGGCGCCTCCGTGTCGACGTCGGGCCTGGCGCCGGTCGCTTCGCGCAGCTGATCGACGATCGCATCCTTCGCCTTGAGCGCGCCGTAGTGCGTGTGGGTCAGTGGCGACAGGGCCGTGGTGAATTCGCAGGCGAGCGTGCGGCCCGCCGCCAGGTGCTCGCCCCAATCCACCTCGCGCACGCCCTTGTACAGCTCCTCCGGCGTCGTACCCTGAAAGCTGTGCAGCTCGAGAAGGATCCGGTTCGCGAGACGTGACCACAGGCAGGCCCGATAGGCGGTCGCGAGCAGCCCGCCGAAGCGCACGCCCGCGGCCCGCTCCTGAACACCGGATGCACCGAGATCGCGCAGCTCAGCCGCAAGCAGGTCCGCAAGGCCGCGCGGCGCGGGCGCGAACAGCGCGACCTCGCTCCCGGGCGTCGTCATCCATCGTCCGAAAAGGGGACTGTCCCCTTTTCCCTCTTCTCAGCGGAGGTGTAATAGTCGTCCCCGAGCGTGAACACGGCGCCACGGTGACGCCGCCCGTTGAGATGGCGCACCAGGATCCGGTACAGGTCGATGTCGAACGCGGCGCGTTCCGCGCCTTCGAGTACCTCGGCGAGCTGCTCGTCGCTGCAGGCGGTGCCGACATAGCGCCAGTTGCGCACCACGTGCACTTCCATAGCGCGTCCCGATCGTTCGCGAATGCCGACAGCGCCGCTGAAGGGCCAGGCCGGCAACTGGTCGCGCGCCAGCGCCATGCGAACGCGCGCCGCGTGCAGGCGCGCGGACTCTGCGCCGATGCACGCGCCGCGGCAACGATCCAGCGCGAAGGCGACGCAGGACCCTTCGCTCTGCTCGAGCCCGAGCGCCACGGCGCACAGCGAGTGCTCGCGCAGGAGTTTCTTCACGGCGCGCGCGGCTTCGGCGTGCGATCGATACAGACCGTACGCTGCACCGAGCGGCTCGCGCTCGTGCGGATCGAGTTGCTCCACCCGGGCATGCACGCCGCCGCCCTCGCGCTCGTCCAGGCGCAGCGTGAAGATCTCGCGGCTGTGCTTGAGGCGCTTGTTGTAAACGGGCTGCGACTCGCGCACGCAATGCACCTCGGCGAGCTCGGCTCCCAGCTCGCCAGGCGTCTCGCGCCATTCGATGTCGCGCACCTGCATCTTCAGGCGCAGGTCGGTGTGGTTGCGGTGCCCGTTGCGAAAGTGCGCGAGCACGCGCGTGCGCAGCGAGCGGCTCTTGCCGACGTACAGCAGCGCGCGTTGCGCGCCGTAGAAGCGATAGACACCGGGCGACTCGGGGATCTCGTCCGCAAGGTCCGGTGGCAATTGCGGCGGCAGCGTGGTCAGGCCGGCGAGGTCCGCGACGAGCTCGCCCAGTTCCGCGCGGTTGCGCTCCCGCGCCATGCGCTGCCACAGCTCCCAGAGCACGCGCGCATCGTCGAGCGCCCGGTGCCTGCGGGCGACGGTGATCCCCAGGCGATGGATCACGCTGTCGAGCGCATGCGAACGCTCGCCAGGGTGCAGCCGGCGCGACAGGCGCACGGTGCACAGGGAGCGCGGGTTGAAGGAACGCCCGGCGCGGTCCAGCTCGGTGCGCACGAAGGAACGGTCGAAGCTCACGTTGTGCGCAACGAACAGGCGCCCTTCGAGCCGCCGCGCCACTTCGACGGCGATGTCATCGAACGTCGGCGCGTCCTCGACCATCGCATCGTCGATGCCGGTGAGCGCGGTGATGTGCGGCGGGATGGGGCATCCCGGGTTGACCAGCGTGCTCCATTCCTCCTCGAAGGTTTCGCCGCGCGCCGCGACGATCGCGATCTCGGTGATGCGCGAATAGCGCACGTCGCCGCCCGTCGTCTCCACGTCGACGAAGGCGAGGGGCCCCTCGAGCAATCGTGCGCGCTGCTCGGCTTCATCGCGTTCCAGGCGCGCGGCCTGCGCGCGCTCCGCGTCGACTTCGAAGCCCGGAAGGCTCAACGCCCCGCGGGAGCTGAGCGCGGCGTCGTCAGGTTCCGGCGCCGCCATCGAGCGTCATCAGCGGGTAGTAGAGATCGGGCCTGCGATCGCGAAACACGCCCCACGCGTGCCGATACGCGCGGATCGCGTCGAGGTCGAAGCTCGCCGTGAGCACCTGCTCGGTGCTGCGATCCGCCGTGACCACCATTGCGCCGGTGTGGTCGGCAATGAAGGAGGATCCGTAGAAGGTCATGGCGAATTTTTCGCCCTGCTCCACGCCGATGCGATTGGAAGCGACCAGCGGCATCACGTTGGCCGCCGCATGGCCTTGCATCGTGCGCTGCCAGTGATCTTTCGAATCGATGGAGGAGTCGTGCGGCTCCGAGCCGATGGCCGTGGGGTAGAACAGGATTTCCGCGCCCTGAAGCGCCATGGCCCGCGCGCTCTCCGGGAACCACTGATCCCAGCAGACCGCGACGCCGAGATTGCCGAAGCGCGTGTTCCAGACGCGAAAGCCGGTGTCGCCGGGCGAGAAGTAGTACTTCTCGTGATAGCCCGGGCCCTCGGGGATGTGCGACTTGCGGTATACGCCCAGCACCTTCCCGTCCGCATCAACCATGACCAGCGAGTTGTAATATGCGTTGTGCGCGCGCTCGAACACGCTCAGCGGCAGCACCACGCCCAGCTCGCGCGCGATTCGCGCGAAACGCTCGATGGTCGGATGCCCGTCGATGGGATGGGCGAGCTCGAAGTATTTCGCCAGGTGGTCCTTGCAGAAGTACGGCGTCTCGAACAGTTCCTGCAGCAGGATCACGTTCGCGCCGCCCCGCGCAGCTTCGCGCACCAGCCGCTCGGCGCCGGCAATGTTGGCTTCGCGATCCCAGCTGCAGGCCCGCTGGGTCGCCGCTACCGTGACTTGTCTCATCGTTTTCCCAGGTCGATCCAGGTGGTCTTCAGCTCCACGTACTTGTCGAGCGCATGCAGCGACTTGTCGCGCCCGTTGCCCGACTGCTTGAAGCCGCCGAAGGGCACGGTGATGTCGTCCGCATCGTAGCAGTTCACGTATACCGTACCCGCACGCAGCGCCCGCGATACGCGGTGCGCGGTCGTCACGTCGCGCGTCCACACTGCCGCCGCGAGGCCATAGATCACGTTGTTCGCGATCTGCACCGCCTCCTCCGCAGTGCGGAAGGTGAGCGTGGACAGCACCGGCCCGAAGATCTCCTCGTTCGCGATCTTCATGCCCGGCCGCACGCCGTCGAAGATCGTCGGTTCGACGTAGTAACCGCCGCTCTCCTCGCGCACACGCCGCCCGCCCAGCGCGAGCCGCGCCCCTTCGCTCTTGCCGGACTCGATGTAGCGCATGACGGTGCCGAGCTGGGTCTGATCGACGATCGCGCCCAGGCGCGCCTTCGGATCCAGCGGATCGTCCGGCACGTACTGCTTCGCGAGCGCAGCGACCTTCTCCACCAGCGCCTCGCGGATCGACTCGTGCACCACCAGGCGCGAGCCCGCGGAGCACATCTCGCCCTGATTGTAGAAGATGGCATCCGCGGCGGCCTGCGCGGCACGGTCCAGGTCCTCGACGTCCGCCATCACGATGTTCGGGCTCTTGCCGCCGCATTCGAGCCACACGCGCTTCATGTTCGACTGGCCGGCGTACTGCAGCATCAGGCGACCGGTCGCCGTGGAACCGGTGAACGCGATGCAATCCACGTCCATGTGCAGCGCCAGGGCTTTGCCGGCCGTCTGGCCGAAGCCGGGGACCACATTGAGCACGCCTTCCGGCAGGCCCGCCTCCATCGCGAGCTCCGCGATGCGCAGCGCGGTGAGCGGCGACTTTTCCGAGGGCTTGAGCACGACGGAATTGCCGGTCGCGAGCGCCGGGCCGAGCTTCCAGCACGCCATGAGCAGCGGAAAGTTCCACGGCACGATCGCCCCGACCACCCCCACCGGCTCGCGCGTGATGGTTGCGAGAGCATCGGGGCCAGTGGGCGCGACTTCGTCGTAGACCTTGTCGACGGCTTCGCCGAACCACGCGATGCTGTTGGCCGCGGCGCGCATGTCGCCGTTGACACTGTTGTTGATGGGCTTGCCCATGTCGAGCGTCTCGAGCAGCCCCAACTCCTGCGCATTGCCGCGAATCAGGTCCGCGAGCTTCAGCAGCACCCGCTTGCGCCGCGCGGGTGCCATGGCCGACCACGATCCCTTGTTGAACGCGGCGCGGGCGGAGGCCACGGCGGCGTCGATGTCGGCCTGGTTGCCGGAGGCCACCTTGCCGATCAGCCGCCCGTCGATGGGGCTGATGTCGTCGAACGTCTCACCCGAGGCGGCATCGACGTACTTGCCGGCGATGAAAGCCTGCAGGCGCGGCTTTGCCGACTTCGCGCGTGCATGCCAGTCGATCTGGGGGGCGGTGGCCATCGCGACGTACTCCAAGAGTCCGAAAAGGGTCAAAAAGTGGGCGGGGAGCTGGCGCTGATTATTTCACAGTCCTCGCGGCCGGCATTGCGGAAGCGGTGCGGCACGGCGCTCGAGAAGTAGTACGCATCGCCCGCTCCGAGCACGCGCGACTCCGCGCCCACCGTGAGCTCGATCCGGCCTTTCACGATCACACCGCCCTCTTCGCCCTTGTGGCTCAGCATCTCGGCGCCGGTATCCGCGCCCGGTGCGTAACGTTCCTGAAGGATCGCGAGCGATCGGTTCGGCCGCTTGGCCGCGACCAGGCGCAGCTGCACATCGCCGCTGCCGAGGTCGGTGAGCTCCTCGCGGGTGTAGAACACCTGGGGGCCGACGCCGAGATCGAGCGTGAAGAACTCCGCCAGCGTCATCGGGATGCCATCGAGCACGCGTTTCAGCGAACTCACCGAAGGGCTCACGCGGTTCTGCTCGATGAGCGAGATCATTCCGTTGGTCACGCCGGCGCGCTTGGCGAGCTCGCGCTGCGACAGTCCGTACATGCTGCGCACCGCCCGCAGGTGCGCACCGACGTCGATGCTCATGTTTAAAATCTTAGACAAAGGGGGCGACATTTGCGCCCAGATTGCCGCAGGTGTCAATTTTTCTTAACCTTGGGCGGCCCTGCGTTGCCGAGGAGCTTGCGGACATGTCGGCCGATCTCGAAGCGTTCTGGATGCCCTTCACCGCCAATCGGCAGTTCAAGGCGAACCCGCGCCTGCTCGCACGCGCGGAAGGCATGTACTACTGGACCGACGAGGGCCGCCGGATCCTCGACGGAGCGGCCGGGCTCTGGTGCGTCAACGCGGGCCACGGCCGTCGCGAGATCTCCGAAGCCGTGCACCGCCAGCTGCAGGCACTCGACTACGCGCCGCCTTTTCAGATGGGTCATCCGGCTGCCTTCGAGCTCGCCAACCGGCTCACCAAGCTCACGCCCGGCCTCGACCACGTGTTCTTCACCAACTCCGGCTCCGAATCGGTCGACACGGCGCTGAAGATCGCGCTGGCCTATCACCGCGCGCGCGGCGAGGGCCAGCGCACGCGCCTCATCGGTCGCGAACGCGGGTATCACGGCGTCGGCTTCGGCGGCACCGCAGTCGGAGGCATGGTCAACAATCGCAAGGCATTCGGCGCCCTGCTCGCGGGCGTGGATCACCTCCCGCACACGCTGAGCCTCGAGCACGCCGCGTTCTCGCGGGGGCTGCCCAAGTGGGGCGCGCACCTGGCCGACGAGCTGGAGCGGCTCATCGCGCTGCACGACGCCTCCACCATCGCCGCCGTGATCGTGGAGCCGGTGTCAGGATCGGCCGGCGTGCTGCTGCCGCCGCAGGGATACCTGCAGCGCCTGCGGGAGATCTGCGACAAGCACGCGATCCTGCTCATCTTCGACGAGGTGATTACGGGCTTCGGGCGCGTGGGTGCGCCCTTTGCCGCGCAGGAGTTCGGTGTCACGCCCGATCTGATCACCGCCGCCAAGGGGCTCACCAACGGTTGCGTGCCGATGGGTGCGGTGTTCGCCCGCAAGTCGGTGTACGACGCTTTCATGCAGGGGCCCGCGAACGCCATCGAACTGTTCCACGGCTACACCTACTCGGCGCATCCGGTCGCCTGCGCCGCTGCGCTGGCCGCGCTGTACATCTATCAGCACGAAGGGCTCTTCGCGCGCGCCAAGGAGCTGGCCCCGTACTGGGAGCAGGCGGCCCACGCTCTTAAGGGATCGAAGCACGTCGTGGACGTGCGCAACTACGGGCTCATCGCCGGCATCGAGCTGGCGGGGGTGCCGGGCCGGGCCATGACGCGAGCGTTCGAGCTGTTCCTGAAGTGCTACGAGCGCGGTGTGCTCAGCCGCGTCACGGGCGACGTGCTGGCGCTCTCGCCGCCTCTCATCATCGAGAAGGCGCAGATCGATCAGATCTTCGCGACGATCGCCGAGACCCTCGCGACGATCGACTGAAAAAGGGGACAGTCCCCGGGACTGCCCCCCTTTTCGCTGACCCGCGCGCCGCCGTCGTCGGCGGCCGATCGCGCCCGGACTTCAGGCTACTCGGCGCCCCACGGGAACGTCGTCGAGACCGACAGGATCACGCGGCCCTCGCACGTGAACACATCGTCCGGCGTCTCGCAGTCCTCGCTGTCGAGGTCCGTGTCGACGTACTTCAGCTCGAAGTCGAAGTTGCTGAAGCTCTTGGAAACGCTGACGCCGTAGTCGATCACGCTGTCTTCGAAAGCGTCGCCGTCGCTCATGCCGAGGTGCAACCCCAGGCCGAACTCCTGCGGCAGCTCGAAGTTGAGATTGCCTTCGAGATAGTAAGCGCTCTCGCCCACGCCGAAATAATCGTCCGAGTACCAGCCCTTGATCTCGGCGATGTTGTAAGTCAGCCCGGCGAAGATCTCGAAGTAATCGACCTCGTCATCATCCGGCCAGTACGAGTAATAGACCACGCCGAAGTCGTAGCCCAGCCCTTCCTCATCACCGCCCGCGAAGCCGGCGTAGAGATCGATCTCCACGTCCGATTCGGAGCCCTCGCCGAAATCGACGTTGCTGCCCCACACCCCAGCATAGATGCCACTGTCGTCCGCCCAATCCAGGCTCCCCTGGACCGCAGGGTCGCCCGCGGACTGGCTGAAGCCGCGGAAGTCGTAGTCGCTGGTGACGGTGACGGTACCCGTGACCTGGGCACCGGCCGTGCCGGCCGCCAACATCAGACTCAGAACGATGAGTTTCATGCCGCGCATGCGTAGCTCCTTCGGGGTTTCCCGACGAGACCCCTTGTGGTTGCGCGACTGCATCATAGCAGCCTCGCTGCGATCGGCACGTAAAGACGCCAGCGCCTCGGTGATGTGCATGCAACCCCTCCCGAAAATGTGGTGCCGGGAAGGGGTTGCAGAAAGCGTGCCACGCGCGCGAAGCAGCGGCGCGGGGGTTACGGGCAGCGTCCGGCACGGCTAACGCGCGCAGTTGCACGGTGTGGGGGCATCGCCGCCGTGGCACGCACTATTTCGGCTCGAAGATGGCGTAGAGCTTGCGCACGTCCTCCAGCACTTCCCAGGTGCCGGAGAAGCCCGAGGGAATCACGAAACTGTCGCCGGCGCCGAAGTCGTAGCGCTCGCCGCCATCGCTCACGATCGCGATGCGCCCGGCGAGCAGGTGGCAGAACTCGTGCTCGGTATAGCTCACGCGCCACTTGCCGCGAGTGCTCGACCACACCCCGCTGAAGAACTGGCCGGTGCCTTCGGCGTAGTGATTGTCGATGAGCTGGCGGGGCTGGCCGCCGAGGATGCGGTCCGCGGGCGGAGTCGCTTCGCTGCGCTCGACCGGATCGCGGAAGGAGACGATACGCGGGACGGAGGCGGGTTTCATCAGGTCGGAATCCGGGACGGGGCGGTCGAGCGTCTCGCCCCCTCGCTGTCGCTGTCAAGGGCAATGGCGCGGCCGGCGCGCCTCCGCCCGGATTCCGTGAGCCGGGTCAGTCGGTCACCTCCGCGACCGCGGGCTGCTTCGCTCCGATGGTGATCACCACTCGACGCTCCAGCGCATAGCCGTCGACGTCACCCCTGGCGCTCACCGTTGCGTGCTCTCCGTGCGGCCGCACCAGGATGCGATCGGCCTCCAGGCCGCCCGCGATCAACGCCGCGCGCACAGCCTCGGCGCGCTGCTCGGAAAGCACGAGGTTTTCCTCCTTCGTGCCGCGCGGATCGGCGTAGCCGTCGATCTGCACGACCGCCTCGGGCGCGACCGCGAGCACCTGTGCGAGCTCGATCAGCCGATCGGTCGTGTCGGCGCCCACCGTGCTGTCGTTGGTGCGGAACATGATTTCACCGCGCAGCGAGCGCTGCAGCGCGGGCGCGATCGAACCACCCGCCGGCGCTTGCAGGAGCGCGATGCGACGTTCGCTGTCGGCGAGCTGCGCGGTCAGCGAAGCGACGCTGCCCTGCGACTCACTCAGCTGGGTG
>DASTQG010000049.1:0-5084 GCA_035761885.1 Steroidobacteraceae bacterium
GGCCTCGACGGGAGCACTCGAGCGAACGATGACCATCGTTCGCGACGCGAAACCTGAGGTGACGCTCGCTCCCAGGTGAGCAAACGTGCTGGACACCCTCTTCGATCTCACGCTGCCGTACTCGAAGTCAAACGCCCCTCGCCCGACCACCCCGGCCACGCCCGATCGAGCGCCAGCCGCGAGCGGACGAAGGCGCGCGTAATAACTTCATACTTGCGGCGCGGCGCTGCGGCGCGCAAATTGACTCCTCATGAAATGGGCGTCCGCCGTTTCGACCCAGCCCCGCCTCCGTGCCGCCGTCGATGAAACGATCGAGGCGGTCACGCGCCAGCTCGAAGGTAACGCACCGGACCTGCTGGTCGCGTTCAGCACGCGCGAGTACTGCCCCGAGCAGGATCGGTTGCTGCGGCTGCTGCGCGCCGCCTGGCCCGAGACCACGGTGTTCGGATGCAGCGCGAGCGGTGTGATCGGCGCGGGTCACGAGATCGAGGAGGAGCGCGCGTTGTCGCTCACGGCGGCCGTGCTTCCGGGCGTGGCGCTGCGAGCCGCGCACCTGGAAGCCACCGAGCTTCCGCCCTTCTACGCTGAGCGCGTGATGTGGGAGAGCGCGCTCGGCGTGAAGAGCGCCATGGACCCGCAGTTCCTCGTCATCGCCGACCCCTTCAGCTTTCCCACCGAGTCGTTCCTGCGCGGGCTCGACCGTGCGTTTCCGCAATCCATCAAGGTCGGGGGTCTCGCCAGCAGCGCACTCGAGCCCGGCGGCAACGTGCTGATGCTGGGTGACAAGAGCTACCGCAGCGGTGCGATCGTGCTCGCGTTGTGCGGCAACATCCGCATGTCCACCGTCGTCGCGCAGGGCTGCCGCCCGATCGGCGACCCGTACTTCGTCACCAGCTGCCACGACAACCTGCTGCGCGAGCTGGACGGTCGTTCGCCGCGCGACGTGCTCGCCGCGCTGTTCGACAAGCTGAGCGCGCGCGATCGCACGCTGGTCGAGCAATCCCTGTTCATCGGCATCGCGTTGCCGGGTGAGCGCCACGACGTGCGCGCGGGCGATTTCCTGATCCGCAACGTCATCGGGCTCGACGCGCAAAGCGGTGCACTGTGGGTGGGAGCGGAACTGGAGCCCAACACCATCGTCCAGTTTCATCTGCGCGACGCGTTGTCATCCGCCCAGGACCTGGAGCGGGCGCTCGCGTCGTCCGGTGCGTCGGCGCGCCCGGCGGGCGCACTGCTGTTCTCGTGCGTGGGACGCGGAGCACGCCTGTACGGCACGCCCGACCACGACAGCAACGCGCTGCGCCGCCACCTGGGCGAGTTGCCGATCGGCGGTTTCTTCTGCAGTGGCGAAATCGGCCCGGTACAGGGCATGAGCCAGGTGCACGGCTACACCAGCGCGGTGGCAATCATCACGCCGCAGACCCGCCGGCCCCAGTAGCCGGCGCGGATGTGCACGCCGCGAGCGCGTTGCGCTTACAATCGCCGTCTCTTTGTCTCTTTCGGGTTGGCCTCATGTCCAGGATGCTTCGCGCTCCCACGATCTTTCGTGGACTCATGGTCCCTGCGTTCGTCGCGTTCGCCTGCGCACCCGCATTCGCGCAGGGCTCCCAGCCGTTTTCCGCTGACGACCTGGTGCGCCTGGCGCGCATCTCCGAGCCCTCGCTTTCCCCCGACGGTCAGTTCGTGCTCTACACGCAGCGCGAAACCGATCTCGATGCGAACAAGGGACGCACCGACCTCTGGCAAGTCGAGGCCGGTGCTGCCGACGCGCGCCCGCAACGCCTGACCCAGCACGAGGCCAACGACACGAGCGGACGCTGGTCACCGGACGGCAAACGGATCTACTTCCTGTCGACCCGTTCGGGAACGTCGCAGGTGTGGCGCCTCGACCGCAGCGGCGGTGAGGCCATGCAGGTGACCCGCTATCCGGTCGACGTGGGCCCGTTCAAGGTTTCGCCCAAGGGCGACCGGCTGCTGCTGAGCGCGGAGACATTCCCCGACTGTGCCGATCTCGACTGCACGGCCAAGCGCATCGCGGAACGCGAGAAAGCGAAGGGCACGGCGCGCACCTTCGACCGGCTGTTCGTGCGTCACTGGACCACGTGGAGCGATGGACGCGTGGCGCAGCTCTTCGCGCAGCCGCTCGATGCGAGCGGCGCGGCCAGCGGCAAGCCGATTCCCCTGACAGCGAAACTCGATGCCGACATTCCTTCCAAGCCGATGGGTGGCGCCGAGGAGTTCAATTTCAGCCCCGACGGTGCGCGCGTCGCATTCGCCGCGCGCGTGAAGGGCAAGACCGAAGCCTGGTCGACGAACTTCGACATCTACGAGGTGCCCGCGGACGGCAGCGCCGAGCCACGCAATCTCACGGCGGAAAACGAGGCCTGGGATACGCAGCCGAACTACTCGCCCGACGGCAAATGGCTCGCCTACCTCGCGATGCGCCGGCCGACGTACGAGGCGGATCGCTTCGAGCTGACGTTGCGCAATCTCGCCACGGGCGAGACGCGCAGCGTAACCAGGGACTGGGACGTCTCGGTCTCCAGCATCGCCTTCGCGCGCGACGGTCGGCGGGTCATTGCGAACGCCGATGCCGTCGGCCAGCACGCGCTGTTCTCGGTGGACCTGAAGAGCGGCAAGCCGACGCAGCTCGTGCCGCAGGGCTATGTCTCGGAGTTCAGCGTCGGCGCGCAGCGAATCGTCTATGCGCTCGCCTCACTCGCAGGACCGGCGGATCTGTATGCGATGTCGCAGTCGCGCCCCGGCGGCAACAGCAACCGGCTCACGAACGCCAACGCCCAGTTGCTCGCGCAGCGCTCATTGGGTGCGTACGAGCAGTTCAGCTTTTCCGGGTGGAACGGCGAAACGGTGTACGGCTACGTGATGAAGCCCGCCGGCTACACGGAGGGCGCGAAGTATCCGGTCGCGTTCATCGTGCACGGCGGTCCGCAGGTGAGCTACGGCAACCAGTGGAGCTATCGCTGGAACCCGCAGGTCTTTGCCGGTGCCGGCTACGGCGTGGTGTTCATCGACTTCCACGGTTCGCCCGGCTACGGGCAGGGCTTCACGGACTCGATCAACAACGACTGGGGCGGAAAGCCGCTCGAGGATCTGAAGAAGGGTTTCGCGGCCGCCGCACAGAAATATCCCTGGCTGGACCCGGGCCGGGCGTGCGCGCTGGGTGCCTCCTACGGAGGCTTCATGATGAACTGGATCGCCGGGAACTGGGCTGACGGATTCAAGTGCCTGGTGAACCACGCGGGCATCTTCGATCACCGCTCGATGTACTACACCACCGAGGAACTGTGGTTCACGGAATGGGAGTTCGGTGGCCCTCAGTTCGCAAAGCCCGCGAACTACGAGGCGCAGAATCCGGTCAATCACGTGAAGGACTGGCGCACGCCGACGCTCGTGATCCATGGGCAGCTCGATTTCCGGGTGCCCTACGCTCAGGGCGTCGCGACGTACACCGCTCTGCAACGCCGCGACATCGAGAGTCGTTTCGTCGTGTTCCCGGACGAGGGGCACTGGGTGCTCAAACCGCAGAACAGCCTGCAGTGGCACCAGGAAGTGCTCGGCTGGCTGCAAGCTCACTTGAAAAAATAGGCGCTAAGCGCGCGGGTGAAGAAATGGCGGTTCCGTGGTTGCAGATCGTGCAGCTCATGCCCACGATCCTCGATGTCTCGAAGGAGCTCCTGAAGCGTGCGAAGCGCAGCCCACCGCCGCCGTCCGCGCCCGCGCTGCCTGCAGACTCGCCCGCGGCGGCGCTGCAGGCGCGCATCGTCGCGCTCGAGGAGAACGAGCGCAGGCAGGCCGAGCTCATCAGCAACATGGCCGATCAGCTCGCGCAGCTCACCGCGGCTGCGACCGTGCTGCACAAGCAGGTGAAACGCCTCATGGTCGGACAGGCCACGGCGCTGGTGGTGGCGCTCGTGGCGTTGATCGTCGCGCTGTTCTGAAAGCTGCGCGCCTCGCCAGGAGACGCGCACGCCGTTTCAGCTCACCGGTTGCAGGCGCGTCACAGCAGCTCGACGCGATCGATCACCCAGAGTGGGTCGGTCCTGCCCGTACCGAACGTGAGGCACACATCGTGCGTGCCCGCGCGCGCGGCGAGCGAGCCCTCGAGGCGAGTCAGCTCGTCGTTCTTCAGCGCCGCCGCCAGCGATAACGTGGCGATCACCTCTCCCTCGCAGGAATCGAGGCGCACCGTCAGCTCACCCTCACGCGTCGTCGCCGGCCGCACCACCACGCCCTTGGCATCCTTCCACAACTGAAAATTGAACGGCAACTGGCCGACGGTGACAGCGATACGCTGCTTGCCCTCCAGCGGTGCGCGCTCGTAGATCCAGCACGCGTCGATGATGTCGACGTGGAAGACGGCGCGAGGCCCTCGTGCCGGCGCGTCGTCTTCCAGGTGCAGCGCGAGCTTGTTGCTGCAGGTCTTCAGCTCCTCGTCGCGACGACTCGCGGGACTGGCGCCTGCGAGACGTTTCGCGGCGGCGCGCGGTTCGAGCGCACTGCGCGCGTAGCGCACACCGAGAGCCTCGTAGCGCTCGAGCTGTGGCGCGAGGCGGGAAATGAAATCATCGAAGTCGCGGCGGTCCGCGCGGGACCAGGTGACTTCGGCGAGCGCCGCGAGCCGTGGGAACGCGGCGTGTTGCACGCGCTCGGGCGTGCGCATGTGCTCGGTCCAGGCGTTCATCTGCGCACCCAGCACGTGATGCGCGCGCTCCGCGGGAATCTCCGCAGGCACCGGCTCGAAGGCATAGACGTCGGCGAGCGTGACGAGCGAGGGGCGGCCTGGCGGCTCGTCGAGCGCATCGCTCTGCAGATGATCGAGGTACATCACGGGCGCAGGCGCCATCACCACGTCGTGACCGTGCAACGCGGCCTCGATCCCGCCCGCGGCGCCGCGCCAGGACATCACTGTGGCGTTCGGAGCGATGCCGCCCTCGAGTATTTCATCCCAGCCCACCAGCCTCTTGCCGCGCGAGCTCAGAAACTTCTCGAGCCGCCGGATGAAATAGCTCTGCAGCTCCATCGGTGAGCGCGCTCCGACCTCGCGCATGCGCGCCTGCACGCGC
>DASTQG010000050.1:0-2145 GCA_035761885.1 Steroidobacteraceae bacterium
CGCCGCGTGCTGCCCGCCGCGTTGCTGCCACGGTCGAGCGCAATCGTCGGAGTCGTTCCCTTGACGCACGCGACCGTGATTGAGCCCGTGGCATTGAGATCCGCGCTGCGGTGCGCGCCGATCGGATCGTATGCGCCGAACGCCACCGGTGTGGTGAGGATCGTGCAGCTCGTATGCACCGACGCCCGCGCGGTGAAGGACGAGGTCCCGACGCCCGCGTAAGCGACGGCGCCGCCCAAAAGAAAAGAGGCCAGCCCCATGGCCAGCCTCTTCAAATTCCACCGCAGCATGTTTTCCTGGTTGTTCGCTAGAAGTTGACGGTCGCTACAACGGTGTCAGTGTAAGAATCGGAAGCCGCGTCCTGACCCTTGGCTACGGTGCCGCAGACGTTGAAGGTCTTCGCCGCGTTAGCGCCCCAGTTGGCGACGCCCGTTGGAGTAAAGATACCAGCGCCAGCGGTACCCCACACGGTTGTTCCGGGGAAGGTGCAGTTTGCGGCCGGCGTCGTCGCCGAGGCATGGTACAACTCGTAAGTCAGGAATTCGGTCGGCGAGCCGTTGGCGACCAGCCTGCGCGTGGTACCGGTGAAGTTCACGCCGAGCCCGAGTGTAATGTTCACGCCGGTGGAGTTTTTGGTGCAGGTGACCGATAGCGTACCGGTGGCATTGAGGTCAACGCCGCCCGCGCCAGCTTGGTGTGTCGATACGGGGTCATAGATGCCAAATGCAACCGGGGTGGTCGAAATCGAGCAGCGCTGCGCGACCGAGGCGCTCACGCTCAGGTTGCTCGTCGCGGTTTGGGCCAGCGTTGGCGCGCTAATGCCAGCGAGCGTCGCGGCCGCGACGGTAATTGCGAGCTTCTTGAACATCGTGAATCTCCCTTGTGTGTTCTTATTGATGCGCCGCACGCCGTGCGCACGGCTTGTTATTGCCGCCGAAATACTACGTAAGCAATTCCTTGATTAATGTGAGAAATTGCCTCTTCATACTGAAAATTGCTGATCGCCTGTTTCGTCTTCGATGTTCAAAGTGCCGATGGCACGCGCATCAGCGCGGCGCGTTTGATTCTTGTCAATGCGGGGCGAGGTCGCAGTCCTAGCATCACGGTGCATGAAGGTGTGCGGAAATGCGCACAGGCCTCGCTTTGTCTGACGCTGCTCGGCTGCGCGGGCGGATCGATCGCGCCGAAGTGCGACACGGTGTCCGTGGCGAAACTCGGCGTGCCGGCAGGCACGCCGGTCGGGCGGGAGATGCTGCGCGTCGAGGTAATGCGCGTGGCGCACCGATACGCTGCCACCATGGCGGAGGAGGCCGACCGCATCCGTGACGCCGAGGGCGGCGCGCGTCTAGGCTATTTCACGATCGGCTGGAAGCTCTGCACGCGCAGCGCGGCTCTGAACATCGCGATGGACGCAGAACGCCGTGGAGAACCTGCTCGACATGCTGGTCCTCGCCTCGCTTACGCGACATTCGGTGGAAAGCCACTGGGCGCCGAAATTTCTCGGCGCAGGATGCGCTTCGCGCGCTGATGCAGGATTGGGTGGAGAAGAACCCCGATCAGGCGTACGTGTGGGAGATTCGCTTCACGGGCTTTTCCGGTCAGCGCGGAAGAATTCGAACGCGTCGCCGCCACCGGCGGCCTGCTTGCCGAAGCGCAGCGCGCCCGCGAAACGGTGGACGAGGTGCGAGTGCTAGCCGAGCGCATGACGTACTACCTGCTGCGCGCGCCGACTCTCGCGCGCCTTCAGGCTGAGCTCGGCGTGCATAACGTCCTTGAGGGCAACCAGATCAACCGGCTCATGGACGATCTGCATCGCACTCGCTGGCCGTGGAGCAGTTCGGGTTGCTCGCGAAGCAGTTGCGGGCGAGCGCGAGGCCGCGATCGGGCAGCGTGCCAAGGAAGTGACGCGCGAACGCGAGGCGAGCATCGTGCAGGCGAGCGGGAGCTCAGCCGCGAGCGCGAAGCGGCGGTGCGACAAGTGATGCTGGAGCAGCGCGAGGCCGTGCTAGCGCTCCTCAAATCCGATGAGCTCGCCGCGGCAGTCCGCTTCGCGCTCGCGGCTGAGCTCCGCGCTCGCCTGCACGATGCTCGCCTCGCGTTCGCGAGCAACCCGGATGCTCCACCGCTAGCAATGTGCGATGCAGA
>DASTQG010000051.1:0-7790 GCA_035761885.1 Steroidobacteraceae bacterium
GAGCGCGAACTGCTGTCGACCGGCCGCACCGACTACGGACTGCAGGCCGCGCTGCAGCGCCGCGGCGAGCATCATGCGTTCTACGTCAACGCCGCGGCGGTGTACTACGCGGGCGGCGATTTTCCCGTGCCCCAGGACGAACAGATCGTTCCGACGCTCATCTTCGGATACGAGCACCGCCTTTCCGAGCGTACCAACCTCAATCTGCAGGGGTACGTCAGCACCAGCGTCTACTCCCGCCAGCAGACCGACCTGGACGAGCTGCTCTCCGACAAGTACCAGCTCAGCCTCGGCGTGCGTCACCGCATCAGCTCGTTCCTCGTGACGTTCGGCGTGACGGAGAACCTGCAGAACTTCAACAACACGCCCGACATCGGCTTTCAGCTCGGTGTCGCCTGGGTACCGGCGCGCGTCGCAGCGCCGCGGTAGCCGGGCAGTTTCGCCAGCACGGCGCGCAAGGCCGACGCTTCCGCGGGCGTCGCTTGCTCGCGAGACAGCGCGCCGGTCCAGACGATCCGGGTGTCGGGCTGAAGCGCGACGAGCGCCGTCGCGATGCCCGGAACCTTCTCCAGCACGATCCGCCGTCCGCCCAGATCGAGCGTCGCGCGCGTGCGCACGACGAGCGCCGGCCTGGCAATGCCCGCGCCGGCGAAATACTCGGGTCCGTCCAGCGGATCGTTCGCCCAGACGAGCGGCCCGGTGGGATCGAGCGCGTCGCTGGCGACGACGGTCGCGGTGTCCGCGAGCTCCGCGCTTGCGCACGCGTGATCGCAATAGTGCGAGAGCACGATGACGTGGCTCACGGGCTTGCGCGTGAGCTCAGCCACGTGCTCGAGGATCTGACGCGCATACACGCCACTCTTGGGGGCACCGATCACGGCGACGGAGCGCTCGCCGATGACGACGCCGACCTCCGGCTCGCCGGGGACGGTCGGCGCGAGCAGCCAGGTCCCTGGAGCGATCTGGACCGGCGTGTAGAGATTCAGCGACGTCGCGTGGCTGTCGCCGAAGAACAGGAAGGCAATGAGAGTGCCGATGAGGGCGCGCAAGTGATTTTCTCCGTGGTTCCTGCGCGCATGATTGAAGCTCTCCGGGCTCGGCGTCGATTACCAGCCGGGTAATGTTCGGCCTCGTGTCACCGCGAGCGCTGCACGTCCACCAGCAACCACAGGGCCGCTCCCGCGAGCGCGAAGAGTGAGCCGCTCGCGAGTGTCGCGAGCCAGCCCCAGTGATCCACCATCAGCCCGACCACCGGCGCCAGAAACCCTGCGGCGTTGCCGCCAGTGTTCATGACTCCCGTCGCCGTGGACGTGTGGGGTCCCGCGATATAGGTCGAAGCGGACCAGAAGGCGCCCTCGGTGAACTGCGTGAAACCGAAGCAGAGCGAGAGCACGCCGACGGCGACGTACGGATTGACCGCGTACGCGCCGAGCAGCAGAAACACCGCGACCAGCGTGAGTCCTGTGATGGCCGGTACGCGGCAGCCCCAGCGCGGCCCGAGGCGCTTGCACAGGAAGTCGCACGTGAGGCCTCCCAGCGCTGCGAGCGCCGAACCCGTCGCGAACGGCAACATGTAGAGCCAGCCACTCTCGAGCAGCGAGAAGCCGCGCGCTTCCACGAGATAAGTGAACAGCCACTGCGCGAACATGTAGAAAACATAGTTCATGCAGAAATAGGCTGCCGCCAGCAGGAGCACATCGCGCTGGAGCAGCACCTTGCGCCACGCGCCCTGCTGCGACGGTGGCGCAACCGCGCTCGCGCCGCGTCCGGCTTCGATCAGCGCGACTTCCTCCGGCGTGATCCGCGGGTGCTCTCTCGGCCGATCGCGGCCGTACCAGTACCACCAGGCCGCGACGACGAAGCCGAGCGGCGCGAGCATGTGGAAGGAGTTGCGCCAGCCGTACTTGATGATGAGCAGGGTGACGAGCGGGCCGATCACCGCCTGCCCGAGGGTGAGCCCGACGCTCAGGGCTGCGTTGGGAAACGCCCAGCTCCCGGGCGGAAACCAATTGGCGAAGGCTCCGGCCGTGGTCGGAAAGAGTGGCGCATTGGTCACGCCCATGAGAAATCGCACCACGATGAGCGACACCATCGCGCCGCCGGCGGACGCCGCCATCAGCGCGGGTGCGAGGCCGGTCAGAATCGAGAGCACGCCCCAGCTCGTGACGAGGATCGCGAGCGCCCGGCGCGGCCCGTAGCGTTCGCCGAAAATGCCGCCGGGGATCTGGAACAGTGCGTAGGAGAAATTGAAGCTGCCGAGGATCCAGCCGAGCTCGGCGCTCGTGAACGAGAACTCCTCGCGGATGCCCGGCAACGCCACCGAGAGGTTGTTGCGCAGCAGGTAGTTGACGAAGGCGATGACGAACAGGATCGCGAGAATCCGGTAGCGCACGGGCGCGAGGCGCGGCGTGCTCATGCACACCTCACGCGCGCATCGCTCTGCGCAGCGCGCGGTCGGATCTGAGATCGTCGAGAATTCGTTGCGCCGCGTTGTAGCCGGGCGCGCCGGTCACGCCGCCGCCCGGATGCGTGCCCGCGCCGCACAAGTACAGCGCGCGCACGGGCGTGGCGTAACGCGCGTACTCCGGAACCGGACGCATGAAGAAAAGCTGGTCGGGACGCAGGTCGCCGTGGAAGATGTTGCCTTCCGTGATGCCCAGCACCTGCTCGAGATCGAGCGGAGTGTAGAGCCGGCTCGCCACGAGCGAGCGTTCGACGGCCGGGACGTGCTCGGCGATCTGCGCAAGGATCTGCTGGCGCAAGGGCTCACGCGCCGCGCTCCAGGGCGCATCGGCCAGCCGATAGGGCAGGTACTGCACGAAGCACGTCATGACGTGCCGGCCCGGCGTGACCAGCGATGGATCGACGAGTGACGGCACGAGGCAATCGATCCAGAGCCGCTCGGCGATGCGGCCCTGGCGCGCCTGCTCGTAGCAACGCTGCGCGCCTTCGAGCCAGGGCACGATCGTGAACTGCGCGCGCCGCACCCGATCCTCCTCGCCGGTCGGGTCCGCGTCGCGCACCCCTTCGAGCCGCGGCTCTTCGCTCAGCACCAGGTTCAGCTTCGCGCAGGGCCCGTCCATCTTGATGCCGCGCACTGCCGCGAGGAACTCGGGCGACAGATCCGAGGGTGGCACGAGCCCGAGGAAGGTGCGCTTCGGGTCGGCATTGGAGACGATCACCGCGGCACCGATCTCGGTGCCGTCGTCCAGCACCACGCCTTGCGCGCGGCCGTGGCGGACCACGATCTGCTTCACCGACGATGCGGTGCGCAGCTCCACGCCCGCAGCGCGGCACGCCCCGGCGATGGCGGTGGTGATCGCGCCCATGCCTCCCATCACGTGCCCCACGAATCCCTGCTTCGCTTCGGCGCCGCCGCCGAGCAGATGAAAGAGGAGGCCGAAGAGCGTGCCGGGGTCGTACGGCCCGCCGTGCTTGCCATAGAGGCTGTTGGAGAGCACGAGCGATTTCAGATGCGCGGATTGGAGCGAGCGGTCGAGGAACTCGCCGAGGCTTCCGGTTGCAAACGCGACGAGATCCGCGATCTCGCGGCCACGGACGCGCCGGAACTTGAGCCCGAAGCGCAGCAGCTCGCGAAAACCCGCAAACCCCTCGCGGCGCAGATCGGGCGGAGCCTGCATGAACAGCGGTTCGAGGTGGCGCGCGAGGCCGCTCAGGCGCACGTCGAGATGGAGAAAGCGCTCGCTGTCGGCGGGCGCGAAGCGATCGAGCAGCACCCGCATGCGCGCGCGATCGCTCCACCACGGCAGCGCGACACCATCGGGCGTCACCGCCTGCACGGTGGGATCGGCTGCGATCATGCGCAAGCCGTGCCGCGCAAGATCCAGATCGCGAATGATCTCCGGGCGCAGCATGCTCGCCATGTAGGAGGCGGTGGACACGCGACAGCCGGGCGCTTCGACCGGATCGATCTCCTCGGTCACGCAACAGCCGCCGAGGATCTCGCGGCGCTCCAGCACCACGACCTTCAGCCCCGCGCGCGCGAGATAGAACGCGGCCGTGAGGCCGTTGTGCCCGCCGCCGACCACGGCGACGTCGTGGTGCGTGCGGGTCACAGCTTTGTCAGGTCGCCGAGATGTTTCTCGAGGTAGCGCCGGATGTCGAGGCTCGGGTCTTCCATCGGCGCATAGAACCCGCCGCGAAAGCCGCGTGAGCGCATGCCCTGCTGTACGGACTCGCACGCCACCCAGTCCTGGCGGTTGACCACGTCCCAGAAGTCGACCACGTCGCTGGGGTCGAAACCGGCCTTGTCGATCTCCGTGGTATGGAACAGGAACTCGCACGCGATGGTGGTGTAATCGGGCGCCCTGGGCCAGAGCGTGAAAGCGGCAACGTGCTCAGCTGCGACGCTGAGCAGCAGGTTCGGATACGCGACCTCGCCCTTGTGGTGCGTCTTCTCTTTCTCGGAGAGACCGGGGAAGGGCGCGCGCGTCGAGGTGCCCGTGGTGGTGAAAGTCCACGCGCCGGGGCGATGCGGAATCCCGTCGTCCCAGTCCAGGCCCGCTCCGCCGCGCTCGCGAAACGCCGGCACGAGTGCGCACAGCTCCGGGTGCACCGGCCCGCAGTGATAGCACTCGTTGTAGTTCTCCATCACGATCTTCCAGTTCGCGCGCACGTCGTAGACGATCTGCACGCCGCGGCGCAGGTCCGCGAGCGGATAGCGGCCGAGCCTGCGAATCGGCTCGGTGAGCTGGTCGCGCAACAGCGGCGGTGTCTGCGCAGAAAGGTTCACGAAGATGAAGCCGCCCCACGTGTCGAGGTGAGCTCCAACGAGCGAGAAGCGTTCCTTGGGGCATGCCTCGTCGAAACGCACGAACGGCGCCGCGCGCAACGTGCCGTCGAGGTTGTAGGTCCATGCGTGGTAGGGGCACACGAGCGCGCCCGCGAGCTGTCCAGAGTTCCTGGTTGCAGACGCGGTGGAGTCCGGCAACGCGGGAGAACGGATCAGCTGGCTGCCGCGATGCCGGCACACGTTGTAGAAGGCGCGCAGCGCATCGTCGCGCCCCCGCAGGACGATCAGGCTCTCGCCCGCCACCGATACGTGCAGGCAATCGCCCCTGGCGGGGATCTGGTCCGCGCGGCCGACGCAGAACCACTGCCCGTGGAACAGGCGCTCGCGCTCGATTCGAAACAGCTCGGGGCTCGAATAAAAGCGCGCATCCAGCGCGGGCTTCATGTCCTGTGCGCGAACCGTGGGGTCTTCGACGCTCATGCTGTCACCGCTGTTTCAGATCGCAGGCCCGGGCCGGATCGGCGAGCCATCGAAGAAACGCTCCAGGCGGAACGCCGCCACCTCGCCCGCAGGCGCCTTGCCGGCCACCAGGTCGGCAATGAGTCTACCCGCGCCGGGGCCGATCCCGAAGCCGTGGCCGCTGAAACCCGTGGCGACGATGAGGCCGGGTAGGGCGGGTACTGCCGAAATGATGGGCAGCACGTCGGGCGAAGCCTCGATCATTCCGCCCCAGGTTTCCACGAACGGCGCTGCCGCGAGCAGCGGGAAGCAGCGCGCCAGGGCCGAGTGCATCTGGTGCAGCACGCGTGGCTCCGGCGCAGGATCCAGCATGCGCTCGCGTTCGAACGGCGAGGGTTGATCCAGCGGCCAGCGCGACGGCGTTCCCAGCGCATCGAAGAAGGGCTTGCCGATCGCAAGGCGCAGCGAATCGTGGCCCTGGCGCAGGGCGGGCAGGAACTTCAGAGCGAAGCGAAACGTATCCGGCGTCATCGAATGCAGGCTCGAGCTGCCGTGCGCGACGGTGTAGCCACCGTCCGCGCGCCTGCGGATGGCGATGCGTGGCGACCAGGCTTCGCCGTCGAGGATGCGAGGCGCGGGCGCCGTGCGCGCAACGGTGCCGAGTACCCTGAGTTGCGGCACGGTGATGCCGAGCGATCCGCAGAACAGACGGGTCCACGCGCCAGCGGCGCAGATCACGGTCTGTGCGCGAACCACTCCGTGTTCCGTCACGACGCCCTGCACTCGCCCCGCGCCGCTTTCGATGCCGCGCACTGCGCATTGAGTGACGATGCGCGCCCCCGCGCGCATCGCCGCTCGCGCGATGGCGGGTGCGGCGCGGCTTGGTTCCGCGCGCGCATCGCTGGCGGTGTACAGGGCGCCCGTCCACGTGCTTCCGTCGGATTCGAGCACGCTGGCCAGCTCACGCGCCGACAACATGCGCGTGTCGAGCCCGTGCGTGCGTGCCGTGGGAAGCCATTGTTCCAGCTCGAGCAGCTCGGCCGCGCTCTCGGCCAGGTACAAGGAGCCACCCTGCGTGAAGCCGATATCCTCGCCAAGGCTCTGCGCGAGTTCCTTCCACAGGCCGAGACTGCGCATCATCATCGGCAGCTCGATCTCGGAGCGGCCCTGCTGACGCACCCATCCCCAGTTGCGCCCCGACTGCTCACCCGCCACGCGACCCTTCTCGAATACGGCGACCGAAATGCCGTCGCGCGCCAGATAGAGCGCGGCCGAGCATCCGACGATGCCGCCGCCGATGATGGCGACGTCGACCGGGCCGGGCAGCGGATTGGACGCGGCGTTGCACGCCCATTCATCGCCGACCTGCTGCTGTACCTGTTCTTCGCCCGTCACGGCGCAAGAGTAAGTGAGGCGGTGCCGGGTTTGCATTATTCGCGTTATTGTGGACACCCCAATGATGCCGTCAGTGCCGCACGGAGGCCCCATGAAGGAAATCACGATCTATCACAACCCGCGCTGCACGAAGAGCCGCGCGACGCTGGAGCTGCTCGAGAAGCGCGGCATCAAGCCCCGCATCGTCGAGTACCTGAAGGACACGCCGAGCGCGGCGGATCTCAAGACCATCGTGCGCAAGCTCGGCATCAAGCCTGAGGCACTGGTGCGCAAGGGCGAGGACGTCTTCAAGCAGAAGTACGCGGGCAAGCAGCTCACGGACGCGCAGTGGATCGACGCGATGATCGCCGATCCCATCCTGATCGAGCGCCCGATCGTGGTGACCGAAGGCGAGGCGGCGATCGGCCGGCCGCCGGAGAACGTCGTCCGCATCCTGCGCTGAAAAGGGGACAGTCCCCTTTATTATTGGAAAAGGGGACAGTCCCCTTTTCTCTAGTGCTCCGGGTCGTCCGCCTTCGTGTGGTGCACCGTTCCGTCCTTGTGCTCCGGCGGACTGTAGAGCGTGTACAGGCGCAGCGGCTCGGTCTTCGACGTGTTGATCACGTTGTGCTTCGTGCCCGCGGGAATCACGACCGCGATCCCGTCGCTGAGCTGATGCTTCTCGTCATTGAGCAGCGCCACGCCTGACCCCGCTTCCACGCGGATGAACTGGTCGTGCTCCTCGTGCGTTTCCAGCCCGATTTCATCGCCAGGCTGCACCGTCATCAGCACCAGTTGCGTGTTTCTTCCCGTGAACAGCACGCGCCGATAGTCCTCGTTCTCGAGGGTGTCTTCTTCGATGTTCGTGACGTAGCCGACCATGTCCCTTCTCCGATGATTTCCGCGATGCTGCAGCGCCCAGCGTAAACCAAGCCGGCGCAGACGCAAGCCAGACCGAATCGCGACCGTTCCGGAACGACTTGGACGGGGCGGCTGCGCAAACTGCTACCCATGGACAAGAGGGCAACACATGGGCACCACGACAGTCACCGGCTCGGCCCGGACCCGCGTCTCGTCGAATCCCGGAGCGGCCTGGAAGCGCTTCGTCGCGCAGACCCCGCTCTGCATGCACCCGGCCGGTGCACGCGCCCTGCACGCGCGGGCCTGGTGGCCGAAAAGGGGACTGTCCCCTTTTTCACTCGCG